>JBDGYW010000544.1:0-8912 GCA_039588935.1 Gemmatimonadota bacterium
CCTTGATACATTTGGCTAGATCGCGCAAAGGTCGCTTCGCCAAATACTCAGAGTCGCCTATCGACCGACCAAGGTTTGAGGAATGACGAAAGAACGAATTCGTACGCCGAGTCTGTTGATGTCTTCGATTCCAATCATAAGCATGGTGCTTCTGCTGGGGATCGGTTGTGGCATCCACAAGCTCGAGCCCGCACCAATGATGATAATATCCGCCTTCATAGCGGGCATCATTGCGTGGCGGCACGGTTTGACGTGGAAGGACATGCAGGCGGGAGTCATCCAGAAGATCTCCGACGCAATGCCGGCCATTCTCATCCTCTGGAGCGTTGGGTTTCTGATCGGCTCCTGGATGTTCAGCGGTACCGTACCGATGATCATCTACTACGGTGTCCAGATCGTGAACCCGAAGTTCGTCCTGGTGACGGCGTTCTTCATCACGGCAATCGTATCGACCGTCACGGGCACATCCTGGGGATCGGCAGGCACCGTCGGTGTCGCGTTGATGGGGATCGCGGGTGGGCTCGGCGTGTCCTTGCCCGCGACCGCGGGCTCGGTAGTCGCGGGCGCCTACTTTGGAGACAAGATTTCCCCGTTGTCGGACACGACAAACCTGGCGCCGATCGCCGCCGGCAGCGAGTTGTACGAACACATCAGGCACCTGCTCTACACAACGATCCCGGCGATGCTCGTCGCGTTGATCGTCTATACCATCGTGGGCTTGAGCGCCACCGGCAGTGTGGCGACGCCCGAAACGGTGCAAGCGCTGCTGGATCAACTCAATCAGATGTTCGAACTCAATTTGATCTTGCTTCTCCCCGTCGTCATAATCATCGCGGGATCTTTGAAGAAATGGCCGACGATACCAACCATGCTCGGTACGAGTCTGTTCTCAATGGTGCTCGGCTTCTTCGTTCAAGGTTTCTCGGTGCAGGACGGCGTCACGTCGTTGGTGGAGGGATTCAACGTGTTCATGACCGGCTTCGAAGGTGGTATCTCCGAAGACGTGACCAGACTCATCAACCGGGGTGGCGTCATGTCTGTAACAAAAACCACGGTGTTGATATTCAGCGCTATGGGATACGCGGGCATCATGAGCAAGTCAGGCATGCTGGAAACCGTGCTCGGCGCTCTCATGAGCAGAGTCAAACGTACCTCGGGCGTCATATTGTCGACGATCGCCTCGTGTGTCACCACCGCCTTCATCACCGGGAGTTCCTATCTCTCGATTCTATTGCCGGGTGAACTCTTCAAAGAGACGTACCCTAAGCGTGGACTGCACCCAAAGAACCTTTCGAGGACGTTGGAAGACTCGGGTACCGTCATCGTACCGCTCATTCCCTGGTCGGCGGCAGGTGCCTTCATGACAGTGACCCTAGGCGTCGATACGATTCGGTATTTGCCGTGGGCAGTGCTGAACTACACGGGAATCATATTTGCAGTCTTGCTTGCGTATACCGGTATTGGCATTGCACGATTGGAAGACGAAGAGGCTCCTGATGATTCTCATTAAGAACATTGATGTATACGAACCGAAACATGTCGGCCTACAAGACATCTTGATCTGCGGTGAGACGATCGAGTTAATCGCGGAGAATATCGACATCGCAACGAAGTACGTGACTATCATCGATGGGGCCGGCACCAAAGCGATACCCGGAATTATCGATCAGCATGTTCATGTCACGGGCGGCGGCGGCGAAGGAGGGTTTTCGACGCGGGCACCTGAACTCAAGATGACTGACATGATTGAGAGCGGTATTACGACTGTCGTCGGTTTGTTGGGAACCGACGCATCCACGCGTTCGGTCGAGAACCTGGTGGCGAAAACCAAGGCGATCAACGAGCAGGGAATCACTGCTTTCTGCTTGACCGGTGCCTATGAGTATCCGTCCCCGACGATTACCGACAGCGTGAGAAGCGACATCGTATTCATCAGTGAGGTCATCGGATGTAAAGTGGCTCTCTCCGACCACCGGTCGTCGCATATGACCACGGAGGAACTCACCAGGCTCGCGTCTGAGGTCAAAGTCGCCGGCATGCTGTCGGGAAAACCTCAGGTGTTGACCGTCCACATGGGTGAGGGCAAGAATGGACTGCAACCGATTTTCGGCATAATCGACGATAGCGACTTGCCGATCAACCTGTTCAGGCCCACCCACCTGAACAGATCGAAACGCATGGTCGAGGAGTCGTTCGAACTCGCCAAACGCGGAGGATATGTTGACTACACTTGTGGCCTCGACCTCAGTGAAGCAACACGCCCGTCCTCCGTCATCAAAGCCGCAAAGGAAGCCAACGTGCCGTTGGAGAAGATGACGTTCACTTCAGACGGCTACGGGAGTTTTTCCACCTACGATCAAGAAGGCAATCTCGTTCGCATCGGCATAGCGTCGCTAAGAGCGGTATTCGATGAGTTGAAGCATATGGTGACTGATGATGGTCTCGAACTCGAAGAGGCGCTCCCTTTCATGACGACAAATGTCGCTTCCGGGCTAGGACTGTCTGACTCAAAAGGCAGACTCGAAAAGGGATACGACGCGGACATGTTGATACTCAACGAAGAGTTCGAGATCAAAACGTTCATCGCGCGGGGCGACGTGCTGAAGAAGGATGGCGACATCGTCACCCGATTTCCGTTCGAATAGAGGAGAGGAAGAGCATGACCAGCAGACGTAATTTCCTTGGCGGGATGGCGGCGGCCGGATTGGGTTTGGGACACGGGGGTGTCTCCTCAGGAACTGGTGCGGGTACACACCAGCCGGGCTGCACTCCCGGAACCGTGTCCACTCTGTCCGGGTTGGAGGAAATCACGAAGGCAAAGCAGCCACTCAGGATCCTCATTCTTGGAGGGACCGCGTTCTTGGGCCCAGCCGAAGTTGAATACGCCTTAGCCCGGGGACATACGCTGACTCTCTTCAACCGGGGCCGTACGAACCCCCATCTTTTCCCGGACGTGGAAAAGCTCGTGGGGGACCGGGCCACTCCCGACTACTCGGCCCTCACAGGGCGGGAGTGGGACGCGGTGATCGACAACTCGGCGAACGTAGCCAAGTGGGTCCAGGACGCAGTCGAGATTCTGAAAGACACCGCCGGGCGGTACCTCTTCGTTTCCAGTATCTCCGCCCACAAGGACAACAGTATTGTCGGGCAAACGGAAGACGGCCCTGTATTCACTCAGGAGGATTACGACGAGGTCATAGCATCCGAGGCCGATTTCGGAACAGCCTTTGGTCCGAACAAAGCCCAGGCGGAGCGCGACACCTTCACGGCTTTCGGTGACAGGGGTATAGTGGTTCGGCCCGGTCTCATTGTCGGGCCCGGGGACCGCAGCCACCGGTTCACATACTGGCCCGTGCGCATTGACCGGGGTGGGGAAGTTCTGGCGCCCGGTGACGGGAAAGACCTCACACAAATCGTGGACGTGAGAGACCTGGGCGCGTTCCTGGTGAGACTGGTGGAAAACGAGGCCAACGGAACCTACGTGGCTACGGGGCCCGAGGCACCCCTGACCATGGAGGAGATGCTCTACGGAATCAGGGCCGCTACCGCCACCCCAGTATCCTTCACGTGGGTATCATCGGAGTTTCTCCAGGAGCACGAAGTGGGTGCCTGGATGGAGATGCCGTGCTGGATGTACCCGTCGGAGGAGATGAAGGGCTTCAGCGCTTACGACTGCCGCAAAGCTTTCGCGGCCGGGCTGGCATTCCGGCCCCTGGCCGACACCACCCGGGACACCTTGGCTTGGTATTACGCCCTTCCCGAAGAACAGCAAAGCATGCGGACCGGAATCGATCCGGAAAAGGAGGCTCGGGTATTGGAGGCTTGGCACGCGCGGAGCGGGTGAGCGTCCCGAGGCTGTGAGTGAAGTGCTGGGGATCACGCCACTCTTGCGAGATACTCCCGATAGCGCGTCACGTTCCACACGAATGCAACTGCGAACTCGATAGTCTGCCTGCTGTCGTCGTACACGATGTACTGTGTGCCCGACACCTGCTCGCCTCTATTCATGTTGACGGGCATCATCATACGAATGATCGTCTCCGTGCNNNNCTCACAACTTTCGGATCGCACGGAATGCTATCCTGAAGTAAGAGTTTCTTAGCTGTTCCGCCCGGCCGGACCAAGTACGCAAATCGATCTGCCACGGCAGTGAGCAGCTCGATGGGTGTTTTCTTCTGGACTTCAGGACAGAGGTCGTCAAAGAACTTGAACGCATCATGCAGGACGCGGGCACCGTTCTCGCCGATCCGGTCAAGCACCAACAGATAGTACGGTCTTGTTTCGCTTGGAAAACGAACCGAAACGTGGACTCGAAGAGCGCCCCCTTCACCAACCTCGATCACCTCTTGTGCATCGGGATTTCGTGCCACCGTTATAGCTTCGCTAGGCAAAACGCCCATGATCTCCGGCACGGATTCTCGGAAGTCATCTTCGACCAGAATCTCAACGCTGTCTTTGTCGGCCATCCCATCGAGTCTCTTTGATTGCACCTGTGTTGGTGCCGTCGTTACTTATCCAAAGCGAATATCACCCCAGCCCGCTGAAACCGATAGTGAGGAAGAGTGCCGCTTGGACATCTACAAACGACGTAGGCCCTTTGTCGCATTCCTGGGAATCATCTTGGTTCTCGCCTGTCAAACTGGAGGCGACCGAAGCGTTACGTCCACCGCCAATGAGAAGGTTCAGAACAGGGGTGAGGGGAAGGACAACTGGTACGACGCTCTCCCACGTCCGGCCTGGTCCGAGTTCGAACTTGTAGAGCAGAGCCAACTGTGGTTCGAGGTGTACGAGGTCGCTTCGGGCGTATTAGCGATTTATGAACCCGGTCAGTTCGAGGAAGTCATCTCCTACCTCATCGTCGGTTCGAGCCGAACTCTGCTGTTCGACACTGGATTGGGCATCGGTGATATGAGACGACTCGTCTCCGAGCTCACCTCACTCGAGACTTTCGTCCTGAACTCCCACACGCACTACGACCACGTCGGCGGGAATTCCCAGTTTCGCGAGATCTACGGGACGGACAACGAATTCTCCCTGGCAAACGCGAACGGGCGTCCCCATGAGGCTGTCGAGGAGTTCGTCAGCGATGGATGGATCTGGAAACCGGTCCCAGACGACTTCTCGGCGGCCGACTATGCCATCGAGCCATTCACGATCACCAAGTTCGTGCAAGACATGGAGAAGATCGACCTCGGCGGTCGTACCCTGGAGGTTGTCATGACCCCTGGGCATGCGCCGGATGCGCTCTGCCTACTCGATCGGGAGAATCGGCTGCTTTGGGTCGGGGACACCTTCTACCCTGCCTCCCTTTATGCCCACCTCCACGGGTCGGACTTCGAACTCTACGCGGCCTCGGCAAGCCGCCTCGCCGCTCTAGAGGAGGACGTAGACTTCATACTGCCGTCCCACAACGAGCCGCTGTTGGACAGTGCGTATCTGACGCGGTTCCGCGATGCGTTTCAGATGATGAGAAACGGGACGGCTCCGTTCGTGCTGACCGACGGAAACCGTGAATACGAGTTCGACGGATTCAGCGTCATGGTTCCCGATCCACCGCCCTGGGAACAGTAGAAACAGCCGGCTGCGTGTAGAAAAAGGGAGATGCCATGAACACCAAGCAACAAGCCAAAGTTACCCTGACAGGAATGCTGGCGTCGATTGCATTGATTCATCCAACCACCGCTCAGACCGTATTCCCCACAGGCACCACAATCTACGATCCAACTCAGGCGTACAGCAGCTATGTCCTGATATCGGACCACAATGCGTTCGGCAATCATCCGAGTGCAGCGGTCCGAGCACAGGGCGAAGGCGTGAGCCCCGGAGACGTACGCCTCGTCGACATGAATGGCAACGTGGTACATACGTGGCAGGTTGAACCCTATTTCAACAAGCGCAGCAGGTTGTTACCCAACGGAAATCTGGTCTACGTTGGCCCCAGCAAGACGATCTACGAATACGATTGGGACGGCAACGTAGTCTGGACCCATGAAGGCATCGGCTCCGTCAATGACATGCGCGTCCTGCCCAATAACAACAGGCTGCTAATTGCCCACGAGCCGATACCTCCTGAATTCCAGGCTCAGGTGAGAGACGTCGAAATAGCACCTTGGTGGGGGCCTCGATATAGAGGCAGTCAAGAAACACAGCTGGGCGCCGACCTTTACGAGGTGAACCTGGACGGAGAGGTCGTTTGGGAGTGGCACGCTCACAACCACCTCGACCTAAATCTGTTCTCACCCGCTACTCCTGAGGGCGATTGGCTGCATGTCAACGCGATTGCCCCTCTGCCGGAAAACAAGTGGTACGACGGCGGTGACGAGAGATTCAGGCCCGGCAACATCATCCTCAACGCACGCAACATCAACATGGTCTACATCATCGACAGAGAAACCAAGGCGATCGTCTGGGAAGGTACGCATCACTACAAGGGTGGCATGGCCCATTGTCACGAGGCGGAGATGATCGAGAAGGGACTGCCGGGTGAGGGCAATATCATCTTGTTCGACAACGGTCTGTTCACGAGACACAGAACCCACACTGGCCAGACTTTCATCGTGGAGCTGAATCCGATCACTCAGGAGATCGAGTGGATTTATGAGACAGAGGGTTACGCAAATCTCAAGTTCTTCAGCAAGAGCATGGGAACCCAAAAGCGTCTACCCAATGGCAACACATACATCGCCGAAGACAACACCGGAAGGCTCTTTCAGGTCAAGCCCGACGGCGAGATCGTGTGGGAATACGTCAACAGAGGCGGTACAACTCGGCCATCAGTGGTTCCGTACGATTTCACCCCGCAACTCAGAGCACTGCCTAGGCCGGAAGAACTGACGGTGACACCGCCCAACAACTTGGAGTGGCACATCGCGCCCGACATCCACAGAGAGAGGGGCGGGCCTTAAGTGAGTATGCGTTTGAATTGCGCTGTGTCGTAAGGATCAATATCCTTGCAGGATGCACAGATGTCGTGGATGAACACCTATTGTCAGGTAGGCTTTGGTCACCCGTAGGAGAGGAAGTCAGCATGAAGAAGAGGCTCATAGCAGGATGTATTCTGACTCTGGCTCTTTCTGTCGCCATTCCCGCCGTCGGACAGATGTGCGAAGAGCGGTGCGACGACCACTGCACGTCCATTGCGATCGGCCCGCTTGCCTCAACAGACGGTTCCGTCATCGCCTCCCATGACGGTTGTTGCACCAACAGCCGCCTGCATGTCGTGCCTGCTATGGATTGGCCGGAAGGTTCGATGGCACCGGTGTATTACGGCCTCCAGGACGTGCCCGAGGGAAGCACTTTTGAAGACAGAGGACTGGTCATCGGGGAAATCCCTCAGGTACCTCACACGTACGCCTATCTGCACACCGGCTACCCACAGATGAACGAGCACCAGTTGATGATCGCCGAGTCAACGCTGTATCAGAGGTCCGAGCTCGCTGCATTCGCCAACACGGGCGAGCAAATCATGACGATAGAGATGGCGCAACTGTTCGCCATGCAGCGGTGTTCAACGGCGTACGAAGCGGTGGAACTCATTGGTTCGTTGCTCGAGGAATACGGATTCATGACCTCCGTCGGTCCCGCCAGTGAGGGGCTGCTGATCACCGACCCCACGCAGGTGTGGCTTCTCGAGGTCGCCAGCATTCCGATGTCAAACTGGAAACGAGACAGCGGGACGCCTGGCGCGATATGGGTTGCCCAGCGCATTCCGGATGACCATGTCATTGTCCTGACGAACACGCACCTCATTCGTGACGTTGACCTTTCAGATCCAGAATGGTATCTGGGTTCAACCAACTACAAACAAGCCGCGATCGACATGGGATGGTACGATCCGGAGAGCGGGGAACCGTTCCAGTTCCACGCCGCGTACGGTGACTACCCGAGCGATGGGCAGATGTCTCGGATGTGGCTCTTCAACAAGACATTTGCACCGAGCTGGAGGAACTCCGCGGGTCGCGACCTCGAAATGGGTCCGTCCGACTTCTACGATCCCTACCATACTCGCCGGTTCCCGACTTCGTACCTGCCACTATCCGTGAAGCCGGATGAGCCTGTATCCGTGCAGGATGTAATGACGTTTCAGCGTTCCGTCTTTGAGGGAACGGTCTACGACATGACGGCGGACCATGACTGGTTTGTCCCGGATGGCACTGGCGAGTTCGTGCAGAGCCCCCTGACCACCCCCTTCCCAAGCAAAGATTGGCGCGATCTCCTCGACATCCCAAACAACCGGCAGATCGCGAGGTCGACTGGCGGATATGGCTTCGTTGGACAGGTCAGGGAGTGGCTACCGGACTGGATTGGAGGGAAGTACTGGTTTTATCTCAGCAATCAATACGTGAGCACATACACACCGGTGTACGCGGGAGTGAGTCACGTGTCACCTCTGTATTCCACGTATAACCGCGAAGCTTACCAGTCCAACTCCGCGTATTGGGCCGTGCGCTCGGTCTTCAACGTCATGCATCTCAAGTTCAAGACCTTCACGGACGAACTCCGAGCCTGGCGTGACCCACTCGAACAGCGGTTCTTGAGTGAGGAGGCGGAGATCGAAGCGAGGGCACTCGAGCTATATCAGGAGAGTCCTGCCTTGGCGCAGGAATACCTGACCGCGTACAGCGTTGCCGCTCAGGAAGAAATCGTTGACAGGTATCACGAGTTCTTCTGGCAGTGTGTTGCAAGGGGATACTCGCACTAAGGCCTGCGCCGGTCACCCACCACGGGACTTCGATGTCCGCCATCCATAGTGGGCGATCACGACAAAGCAGATCACGACGAGCACGAAAGACGCGCGAACCGCCGGAAACGAGAATCCGCCGAAGCCCACCGTCTGCATGTCGATGATGGCGCCCTGAACGGGTGGCATAATCGAGCCACCCAGGATGGCCATGATGAGGCCGGCCGCACCG
>JBDGYW010000545.1:0-4861 GCA_039588935.1 Gemmatimonadota bacterium
GGATTCTGCGCATCTGTCATTTTCAGCAAGCTGACCAGCATCTGGGCGTACAACAGTACCGTCGCGGGAAAAGGAACGAGTGACTCCGGCAACAACGCCTCCATGGCCGAGTTTCCCAACTTGTGAACCGCCCTTGCCCGCAATGCTGTGAGACGCAATCGGAATAGCGAGGTCCGCTGTGGTACTATCAGCGCTCGCTAGAGTTGCTGCAAGTCAGCCGTTGTGTAACTCGATACGGTATTGAGAATGAGTATTTCAAGTCATGGATCCGTCTGTCGAGCCCTGATGATTGGTGTCAACTATGGCACGGATGACCTGACCGTGAGGTTCGCAGCGTCCGTCAGCCGACTGGCCGGATCCCAAAGCTGCTCGCTCGTGATTGTGGACAACACCGAGAACAGAGCAGGTGACGATCTGGAGCGCCGGCTCCGTGCGGCAAACGGCGGTGGGGAGTACGTTCGTGCACCGGAAAACCTCGGGTATTTCGGTGGTGCAGAATTCGGTCTCAATACGTATCTGGAGAGCCACATCCTGCCGGAGTGGGTCCTTGTCTCGAATGTTGACGTAGAATTCAGAGACACTGGGTTCTTGGAGATTCTTTATAGCACACCTATTCGCGACGATGTCGCGGCACTGGCGCCGGCGATTATGTCCAACGCCACTAGTAGCGATCTCAACCCACATCTCCACCGCAAGCCGTTAAAGGCCATGATGAGGTTTCGAAAGGTTGTGTTCAGCAACTTTTACACACTCAACCTTTACGAGATGGGTTCGGCGGGGAAGAACGCTCTGACGACGCTCCTACGGCGCTTCGTACCATCGATCGGTGATTCTGGTGCCGAAAGCGGCCTGCAGGACCGTTGGTCGCCCAGGCCAATCTATGCACCCCACGGTTCATGCATTGTATTTTCCGGGCGTTACTTCGAGCGCGGTGGAGATTTGAACTACCCGCCGTTCCTCTTCGGCGAGGAATTCTTCGTGGCGGAGACGGTACGGCGTCTCGACATGCAGGTAATGTACGATCCGAGGCTGCGCCTGTGGCATGACGACCACGCTTCGACCGGCTTCGTCCGCTCACGCAGAATCGCGGCATACGTTGGCGCGGCCACCAGATATGTTACAGAGCATTACTTCTCGTGAGTTCCATATGCACTTGGTGTCTCCCTTCCCCGATCATGCCACCCGACATATCGCCATGAGTTCACGTCCCGTCCTTGGGAACAAGTCTGGCAGATCGTTGCATGTCTGCACAGCATAACCAAACAGTCGCTTTTCGCACCTCGAGCAGGCAGACCAAGCAACATCCAGGGCTTCGCCGCCCAATCCCTGATCGACATAGGCGGGTTCAAAGACGGTGAATCGGTCATGTCCCACGTGAGACTATTGAAGTCACGTGATCATCAGCGCGAGCTTGTGTTGCATCAAGATCTTGCAGTCCTGGACCAATCGCGCTGACGGAACTGTCGGAACAGCACAACAAGATCGCCGTACGCCTGTCTCAAACGGTTCGGTGAGGCCACACCAGAACCATTTGGCAGCAAGCCGGTTCCGGCATGTCGCAGATAGTCATCTATCGTCAAGAGCGGGAAGACCATGTAGCATCCTGGCCCAGCATTCTGCCATAAGCACCCTCGTGACCCCTTTTCTGAACACTCCCGGCTTCCCCGACCGATACATCCGGTAGTGTTCCAGAAACAGCTTGTCATCGATTATGGCCATTTCGCCTAAGGTGCTCCTGCGAAATGTCGTCTCGATGAGGCCGGCAAGCTCTACCTTCAACCATCGCTCAGCCGGAGTACTGAATCCGAGTGTATCGCTACGCCATCTGATCGTCGACGGGAGGTCAGGAAATGCCATACGAAGAACGTGCTTGTACCAGCCCTTGCAGAGCATCACATCAGCAGGCAGGTTGACGGCGAAATCCACCAGGTTGTGATCGAGGAAGGGTAGTCTGACCTCTAAGGAATGAGCCATGGAGCACCGATCAATGCTGTGCATGAAAGTCGGGTTCACGTACCTGTCGAGCTCGAGGATGTGACGGCTTCTCATGTTGTCGCATCGCCAAATGGGTTCCACGTCTCCCCGAACAAGGAGGTAAGGATTCGAAATCTCGCGCTCACGGAAAGGCATATAACGTTTTGCTTCCCGCAAATCTACTTGCCACACGGCTGTACGATGGAGGAATGAATGAAGCAACTGGGCCAACGCCGCACCGCAGCGGTATTCATGAAGCAAATGTTTGATGAAGAAGAAAAAGAACTTGTTGCGGCCCATCAGGACCTCATCGGCCCCCAGTCCGCTCAGGACAACTTTGATATCGGTTTCGCGAGAAATCAGGGCTAGGATTCGCTCCTGAGCCACCCACGTGAAATCGCCGACCGGCTCATCATTATAGTAGGTGAGATTCTGTAAACCCTCCAAAGCGTCCCAGCTCTCGTAGATAAGCTTCTCGCCTGCAAGTCCGCAGTGCGCTGTGATCGTATCGATAAATTGCCCTTCATTGGCCTTCTCGTCACCGGATACAACGGAGTACGCCCGGATTCCGTTCGGATGCAGTTCTTTCGCAACGACAGCAATGCTCGAGGAGTCGATGCCACCACTCAGCAGGGCGCCATGGGTGCTGTTTGGATCAAGTCTCAGGCGAACGCTGTTGGTGAGGAGTTCTCTGAGTCTCTCGGCCGACTCACCGATTCCCGCCGAATTCTCCGGAGTGTAGTCCCAATACTTGTGTTGCACGACCGCTCCCGTATCTACGTCAATGAGCATGTTGTGGCTTGGTGCCAAACTCATGACACCTTCATAGAAAGTGTCGGTGGTGTGGTCGAGCAATCCCTGGCCAAGATAAGCGAAGAGTACGTTTGAATTGACTGCTGTCTTTGGGAGGAGAGGCACAATCTGCTTGATTTCACTTGCTGCGAAAACATCATTTCCCAGCCTGGCAATGTAGAGTGGTTTTTGAGAGAAGCGATCCCTGCTCAAGAGTATCCTGCGCTGACCAGAATCAACGATGGCACATGCCCAGCACCCGTTGAGCCGCGCAAATCCCGAACCGCCCTCTTCTCGATACAACACCAAGACGACCTCAGCGTCGGTGTCGGTGGTGAATACGTGTCCAGACTGCTCTAGCTCGGAGCGCAAAGCCGAAGAATTGAAGATTCTGCCGTCAAGTGTGATCCATACGCCAGCCCCGTCTGTGAGGGGTTGCATCGTGGGTTGAATCCTGTCCGAAAGCGACAGCAGCCTGTGGCCCAGAAAGGCATCGAATCGGTCACGATCGCCCGACGATGCTTCTTTGATGTTGATGGCTATGCAGCCTGATCCGTCAGGTCCACGGTGTCGGACCAGATCGTTCAGCTGCATGAAACGATCGAATTGCTTGCTCTTGAAGAATCCACCAACGCGTACGGAGCAGAATATGCCACACATTCGGTCCGTCCTCTTCCGAGACGGCGGTGCATTGAATTCACGCTCATAGAGCAGGTGTCGGCGTGGCAACACACCGGTTTACGAGCCAAGGTATGCAGTGACGCTTCGGCTGGTCAAGCAGTGGGTTGGTGGTGCTTCCCCGCAGAAAGCACGCCCGTGTTCCTGGCTGCCGACCGTTGCCGGACCATCCGAACCGCCCGCTCTCGGGCCTCCGGCGAATACCTGCTTCGCTTTCCCATGACTCTATCCTCTCAACAAATGGAGCCTCCGGCAATCCCGGAACAGTTCACACCGAGGAAGCAGGGGCCCAGGGTGCGGTGCCTGTACTTCAACTGCCCGAGAAGTGTCATGCAGGAAGGCCTTGACTTGATACGCGGTTGGACTTGAACGCAGCACAGGCCAACCACACCATCGCTGCAGCGAGAATTCCTGTCGGTCACGGCGGATGGTTGACCGGCTCCACGGGCGTTGATCGGGTGGCGGAGCATTGTTATTCTAGTTGCCCAATCCGCTTCGAGGTGAGAGTGTCCCGTTGCCGAATCTGTGGTTGTGAAAGCATATGTAACACGCTAGAGGTTCCGGAGATGATGTTCGGCACAGGTGAGGTCTTCCGGTACGACCATTGTGGGGAGTGTGGCTCACTTCAACTCGAGAAGATTCCGGATGACCTGTCCCGTTTCTACCCGCCTGACTACTATGCGCATTCTTTGCCGGCCGGAGTGGGGGGGGTTCTCAAGGAGTCGGCGTTGACCGTATGGTACGGGTTACCGCTCGTTGTTCCAGCGCCGCTTCAACGGATAGTCTCGATCCTGCCGATCGTCGGAACGCGCCTCGAGACCAATCCGTTTCGGCGGCTGCCGCTAACGGGACTGACTCGCAGCACGCGCATTATCGACGTGGGTGGGGGAAATGGAGAGAAGCTGCGGGTGCTCCGCAGGTTGAGGTACCGCACGCTCAATCTAGCTGACCCCTGGGCTCCGTTTGAAGGAGAACGACGCGGAGTGTTGTACCTCCGAAAACGCCTGGAAGATCTCGACGCCGAGTTCGATCTCATAACTTATCATCACTCGCTGGAGCACGTATTGGATCTCGATGCGGAACTGGGTGCGGCACGAAGTCGGCTGTCCGCGAATGGTCATATTTTTGTGCGGATGCCCAAGCTGCCCAACGCGGCGTTCGATCGATACGGCGCGTCGTGGGTACAGATCGACGCACCACGGCATATCCACATCCCGAGCACGGAAGGCTTCCGAATCGTCGTCGAACGGTGCGGGCTCGCGGTGACGGCAGCGGGTGATGACTCAACGGACTTTCAATTCTGGGCGAGCGAGGAGTACGCACGAGGTGTTGCTAGCACATCGTCAAGGTTTTCGAAGGGGAATAGCCACGGTCTACTGGCACCGGCACGGTGGCGGGACCGCCGCCGCGCGGCAGA
>JBDGYW010000546.1:0-8133 GCA_039588935.1 Gemmatimonadota bacterium
GTGGATATCCACCCAGTTCCCCACACTCATGTAGTTCTTGGACGATCCCGGAATCTGGTCCAACTCGGGTCGGTATGAACCCCAGGGAACATCGATGCGAATCTCAGGGTTCGGAATGTTGAAAGGGAACCGGTACAGCACAGCTTCGGGATCGTAGACCAGACTCTTATCGATGGTGTTGATGATGTCGATTCGGTCGACACCCTCGTAGCTCCAGATCTCAGTGGCGATTCCGCCGGTCGTTCCCGGCGCGTGAGCCCGCGTCTCCAAACTCCAGACCAGCGGGCCGGCATCCTTCAATGCAACCTGCGCCGGCCCGCTCGTGGAGTTGTCGTTCGGGTTTCGGCTCGACACGTACAAGTACTCGTTCAGGCCTTTCCCGCTCCTTGTGTCCACGAACTCCCAATTGGCGGGGAGAAAGTTCAGTGAAGAAATTGTTCCGTTCTCCGGATCCAACTCTACTTGGATCGTGTTCGTAGACGCGGCGAGGCCGGCCTCCGGCTGTTGTGGTCCTGCGGCCGCGCCTTTTTCGGTGCGGTATCTCTTCGATCCGAGTGCCGGGATGTCCTCCGCGAGAAACGCCAGTTCCCCTGTCGAGAGCCTTTGGGACGGTACCAGCACGCCCTCCTCGTCGAACACTAGATCGGCGGCAGCGCTCTGATCGGCTGACAACTTCACTACATCGCTTCGTTCCCAACTGAGCGTGTTCAAGACTTCAAAGGTCGATGGTATTTGTTGTAGGAGATTGGATAGTACAGAAGTGCGAAGCTGGTTCGCCATTGAGGCCGCATCTTCGGCGAATTGCTTCTTTTGCTCCCACTGTCGGACCGTGAAATCAGACTCCGGTTCACTCACGCTGTTCCACGATCCCCATGTGTGTTCGTAGTAGAGCAGGACGTGCTTCCATGCCTCGTACAGTTCATCATGAGGAAGCGGTCTGTCGAGAATCGCGGACAGAGCCTCGGTCTGCACCAGTGACTCTGCAACTCTCCGCACCAATGCCGTCTCGAGAGCTGATGATGCTACTCCGTCTTCCCAGTGGCCCGTGAGGTCGCCTCGGCGCACTGGAAGCTGCTCACCGTACCGGGCCTCGAACGCCTCGAACAGTTCGGTGGTGCTCGAGATGACGAGTCGAGGAGATACGAAACGCTCGTTCCATGCACGCACCGTCTCAGCCAACGCAGGGTCGGGAGGGCCGTTGTCAGCACCGACGTTGTAGCGCATGTGGGAGATATTGAATGGATATGCTTGATCATTCAGCTGGTCGAGATATTTGAACACGTTTTGCTCATCGAGCCTGTTCGTGAGGTTGGCGTAGCCCAAGCCGGAGTGGAACCACGCGTAGCCGGCACCAGCTACCCACGTCAACACCCGCTCGTTTCCTGAGGGGGATTCCCAATAGAAAGGGCGATCGTCCAATTCCCTCGAGAAGTAGCCTATGCGATGGCCGAAGTTTGGCCCGATCGACAGGTACTTGACCCCATACTGAGCCAACACCGGCACGAGGCCCCACGTGAACCCAGGAATGTCTGTCAACATCGCTGATTCGATGGGCACGCCGGTTTTTCTACTCAGCTTGAGTGATGCCTCCACGATGCGCATTAGACCCTCGGAGGAGGCAATGCCAGTGAGTAGGTTAGCGAACAGACCGTCCAGGGCGATCCACCCGCTCCGGATTCCCTCGAGCAGGCGTTCACCTTCGGCCTCGTTGTGTTGTTCGAGGTACGACTCCACGGCCCAAAGACCTTCAGGGTTCCAGACGAACTGAGCTTCATCCGAAAAACCCTCACTAGCTTCGCCCAGACGGAGAGCTTCTTCGAGATGCTGCCACTGGAGCCGTTCGACGTCGCTCTGGTGATGCGTGTAGCCAATGTCGAGGTGCGTGTGGTGAATCAAATGGAGAACCATAGGCTCAACTGGGTGAACCCTGAATCGGGCCGCGTAACGGTGACCGTCGACCTCGAAGTCGATGTCGGTAGGTGTGGGCCGATCCACAGCGGGCACCCGCACCGAGAACTGTCTGTGGCCAATCGAGATCGTCGTGTTCAGCTGAGTCTGCGGTGCGCGCATGACCAGGTGGCCTGCGTCTCCCAAATATATGAAGTCGGCCCTTACCGACTGGCGGTGTCCGTCTTCACCCCGCAGCAGGGCAGGGGTGTTCCGCAGCGTGACGCTCGGTGTTATCGCTTCCTTGAATACCATGAACCAGGTCCGCGTGCCCGCGCTCTCACCGGCAACTCGGAGACGCAGGAAGCGGCTTTCTTCCCACCACATACGCGGCACGGTCAGGAAGACAAAACCCATCGCGTCGTCGTACTTGTCAATCTCCGTGACCCTGAACTCGGCGCTGACGCCTCGTTTCCCGGCCCAAACGAGGCGGTCGATATCGGTGCTGGTCGGATTCTCGAACGAAAGGGCCAACTCATCGTTCAAGAAGAGATCGAACTGGCGAATGTCGTCGTTGATGTCGATGGCCGCCATCATCACAAAGGTCGCGTCATCGCCCGCAAACTCATTCGGAACTCGCGCCGTCTCCCACACGATGTCGTGGTCGCGGTTCAGTGACCGGACCAACAGCGAATGGTCCACGTACGGGACCGGCGAGTGATACAGCAGATCCTCGCCTGAGATGCTTGCTTCGTATCCGGAGATTAGGTCAGTCTGAAAGTCGATACGCATCGTAGGATCGGAGTCGGAGCAGGACTGGGTCATGGCAACGATGATTGGGGAGGCAAGGAATGCACGGAGGTGACTGTGTCTTCGAGTCATGAATGGAAGTACGGTGGGAGTAGCTGGTTGGTCAACAGATTGGATGCACCGTGGTGACAGCGCTGTCTTCAGGTGGGAAGCCCCCTCCGGGAAATTTACCGGAGAGGGCTTGTCTTCAGGAGGGAACAGACTCGTGCTCAGAACCCGCGCGCGTACCTTCCCCAGAGTTCGTTGCCAAGCTCCCACCACTTCGTCATCGTTGCGTGTGCAAAGTCATTGGAGTACTTGGTGAGGTATTGGCGGAACTGATCGTACTGGCCGTTGTTGTAGTACTCCATCGCGATGCCCTCAATCGACGGGAGTTCGGTGAATGCCCTATCCTCGAACTCCATTGATGCATCCTCGAGAAGGCTCCGCACATCGCCCCATTTTATCATCGCCAGGCGATTGGTTCTCCTGAACCACCATACCGCCGCATCTTCGCGGTATCGGTGCTGGCCACAGATTTGGAAACTATTGGGTAGTGACAACGTGCCCGCGAAGATCGGCATCCGTGGACTCTGGCCCGGATTGTCGAAGGAGAACCACGCTACCGTTCCGAGTTCGGGGGGGAAGGGTGTTCAACAGGTTCGCCATCTCTCCCCCGACGGTCCAGTTGTTGACCATCGGGCTCTTGACCAAACCGACTTCCTCTGTGGGGGCCGGCTGGCCGCGGCCACGTTGTGGCTGCACCATGAGATTCCTCGTCATGTCGTACTCGGTGCCTTCATAGGTCTCACGGTAGTAACGCATGACTTCTCTGACGGAGATCTGCCGGTCGGGCTTGACGGAGAACGGAAGCTCCTCTTGGTCTCTCAGGAGGTTCAAGGACGGTGCCATCGTGCTGAGAATGAAGAACTCCCGGATCGAGAACGGTGTCCTGCCGCTGTAGGCCTTCCAGAACTTGAACGTCTCGCCGCTCGAGGGATCCCACCAGCCCATCTCCTCGGCTAGGGAATGCACGTTTTCCGATGCCATGTAGAAGTCGGGGTTGTCCAGGTCCAGCTCCGCTATCCGTGGGATGTTGGCTGACACTCCAACATGGTCGTCCGGGATCCGCACCGCCGCCCAGACAGCGCCTACCTCGAACGGGCCGGCTCCATGAATCTCGAAATGCCACACTTCCGCGGCATCGGCAAAGGTCAGACATTCACCCCAGTCGCCATATCCGTGTTCCGCGACCAACTCACCGATCAACCGAATGGCATCTCTGGCGTTGGTTGTTCTCTCGAGAGCGAGCGCCTGGAGGTTCTCGATCAGGAACATGCCCTCGGGGTTCCTGAGTTCGTTGCGGCCGCCAATGGTGGTTTCACCTATGGAGAGCCCTTTTTCATTCATGGCCGGATAGGCCACGTTGAAATAAGCAAAGGTCGAGTCAGCCTGTGGGATTTCCCCTTTCAGGCGGAGCCCTCTCATATCCCATGGGGTTTCGTTGTGCAGCTTGCCCCAGTACACCGGTCTCGTGGCTCCGGCGCTGTGTTCCTCGGAAGGAACGATGTCGAGCCATGTGCGATAATTGCCGTCGCATGTGTGGGCGGTGATCACCGACCCGTCGGTCGTCGCCTCGCGCCCAACCATGATGCTCGTACACCCACCCGTTGGGCCCTCACTGCACGTCACGCATGTGTCTTGGGCCATCGCATCCGGCACTTTGACCGGCCCTTGCGCCGTTGCAGTTGCCAACCCCGTTGCCAAAACGAAAACAACCAGCAGCACGAGTTCGATCGTCGCTTTGCCGACTTGTCTTTCTCTCACGGTGCTTCTCCTTCTTCGGGTGTCTCGTTTAGTGCTCACCGGCCGGAGACAGTGGGTTTGCATAAAGTGTGTGTGCGTTACATCCTGTCGGCGGGTTGGAGGGCCCTACCGACAGCAGATCCAATCTCAGTCTGTCTGCACCGGTCTTCCGTGGTGCATCACGAAATATACCTATCACGCTCCTCGGGTTCTAATCGATAACGACTCGCCGCCCGCCTGGGTTCGCGGGGTCATATAGGTAGTAGCCGATTCCATTCGCTATGACGTCAGCATATCGCGGGACGCTTCTGCAAGCCAATGGCTTATCGGGATTCAAATCGGTCCAGCTTTCCATCGTCTGTAGAATCGCGGACGTATGGCGCCCCACCCGCACATCGATCGGCCAGCCGTTCTCGTCTATCTCTTCGAACAAAAGGCCATGCTCACCGGCCTTGACGACAAATTCATCCTGCCCTGTCAGGAGCTGCTCGCGAGTAGTGCGGCCTCTAGTCGCATCGAGGAATGGCTCGGGTGCTTCGAAGAGTAGCGAGACCGCATCGGAGAAGTCGCCGACTTCGCGGTGGGACAGTCCGTGCAGGCTCTTCGGGGAGTATTCCAAGCCCATTCCAAACCCTTCCATGTCGGTGAGCATCATCGATACGAACGCCGCGAGATCCTCACCCCTGTCGTGGGCGACGATAGTACTTATGACCGGGTATTGTAGCTCTGCCTCGTGCAGATCAATGTAGATGTCGACGTTTTCCTGCCTGATCAACTCCATGAATGCGAAGCAAGTGCGTTCCGTCAGTGTGCCGTTTGGCCTGCCGGGCCAACATCTGTTGAGATTTCGAATGTCCACAAACGCCAGGTTCTGCTTGCTGGGGTAGTGGATGTAAACCTCAGGGTCGGGCCACTGGTCGAGTGGATTGGACCAACGATCGCCCAACCTGAACATTCGCTCACCCCAATCGGTTGGAATGGTGAAGTCAGGTGGATACGCACCACCGATTCGTGTGACGGTACTGGCGCTACGATTCGAGCTGAGTGCGATGATCAGGCGACCACGTTCCATGACGGCATTTTCGGCGAACAACCATGCTGCCAGGCGGCCGGCAGGCTCCTCAGGATGAGAGCCTCCCATTACGAAGATGGTCCCACCCTCTGCTTCGCCTTCGAGAATGTAGATGTTGCAGTCGTTTACGGTGCCTTCGACGCCGTTGTGGTATTCGCTGAGTTTCTTGACCTCGGTGACACCGTCGCTGAGCACGACTGGTTCCTCGAGGCGCCGACTGCGGTAGAAGCTCGTGCCTGAAGCAACGAGCCACAACACGCCCACCGCAGAGAAAAGCAGTTTTCGCACAATCGCAGTTGACTCCGTGCTCATGTCGTCTTTCTCACTTCAGCCTGAAGAGTCGTAGGAGGAACGGCATCAACACCACTATGTATAGAACTTCCGTCTCCCATTGCCTCGTCCGAATCAGGTTTCGGATAATGATGAACACGATGAACGCAACCAGCAGATAGTAGATGATCGTTACGACACCACCGAGCAATACCATCATTCCCCTCCTATAGCCCGGTCAAGAAGCCAAGTTCTCTGGAAAACACGACCATCAGAGTTCCCATTACCATGATGATGATTGCAGGCACAGCACAGGCCTTGAGGAACTTCCCGTAGGAGTCTTCGTATCCGACGACGCTCACCGTCAGTCTGCCGATGATGGCCGTTGGTGGGAGAGCATCTCCCAGTGGCCAGATGACGCTCATGCCTGCGAGGGCTACTATTGGATCCAGACCCATGCTGTTGAACAACAACACGAGCGGCACACCGATAACCGGGGCCGCACCGTACATCAGTACCGCTTCTGAGATCGGCATCAACCAGAACAGGCTGGCGAACACGACGAAAGCGGGTAGCGTGACCGCAGTAACCGCCAACAGCCCTCTTGCACCGGTGAGAGTCATGATCTGAACGAGGACCCCCACGCAGGTCAGCGTAGCGATCAGAGGCAGGAGACGCTCGATCGTATCCTCAGAGATCTTGAGGATATTGAGTTTTACCGGTGACAGGATGAACGACGCGGCCGCCGCGAACAGAAACATCAACGGCAACCCGAGAATCGGAGTCGAGTGGGGCCACTGCCGACCGATGAAGATCAGTAAGCCGAAAAGGGCGAAAGGAATGAATACCCTGAGCCAGTTCATTCCGTCCGGTGGTGTGGGAAGCTCTTCGAGCGCCTTCTGGATGTTGGTCTCGCCGCCACGCCAGCCCACTATAAAATTGGTCATCAATGCTGCCACAACACACGGCACCAATAGTGGCCAGAAGAAGCCCACGTATGGCATGTTGACGCCGGCCGCGGTCATCATTGCCCACAAGCTCACCGGAGGCGCCGCTGCACTCAGGCCAGCGATGACGAAGACGATCACCGTGGTTCTGAGCTTCGAAATACCCATGTAGTACAAGACGACCGAAACCATTCCACCGGTGATGAGCACAGTGACGCTGCCGGCGCCAGTAAGAGCCCCAGGAAGCAAGAGGAGGACCGTAAGTAGCACGAGCAAGAGAACTCTGCTTCGGTGGAACTTCTTCAGAATGCCCCTGACGACAAAGGCCACACCGCCCGACTCTTTCATGATGTTCATGAAGAGCGTCGCAGTGATGAAGATCAGATTGATGTCCAGATAGGTTATTGCGCCTTCGGCATAGTGCCGGGCGGGCAAACCGAATCCGCCTGCCAATCCCCCTGCGACAGCGGCAGCGAGCATGGCCAGTTCGGTGGAGAGCTTCAGCGCCTTCGTAGAGACATACACAACCACCATCACGCCGAGTACGATCCCGGCGGAGGCAAACATGGTCATGCGTTGTTACTCCTATCCACCGAAGACGGTAGGTAGGACGTCACTCAGATTGGTGAGCTTCTCGAACAGGACGATCGGGATGCTTGCATCCGTTGCTATGTCGCTGAATCGACCGTCTTCGTTGCCCTCTTCCATCACGAGCAATATGTCGGCGTTTGGACAGACCGCATCAATCGAGAGTTCGTCGGTATTGTCCCCGGGAGCTGCGCCTTGGGCCCGTCGCTCCATTCCCTCGATGTGGGCCCCGATTATGGTCAGGCCGAGGCTGCGGGCCTGCGCGATCAGCCGTTCGGCTCTAGTGAGTTCGTCCTCGATGGATATTCCAGCGGCGCCCATTCCCTTTCCACTCGCACCGGTAACGATGATGATCGACCTGAACGGCCCTCCACCCTCGTGTCCGGCCGCCATGTCCTCAACGGTGGCCAAGCTGTTGAACACAAAGTCGTAGCCGAGTCTGTTCATAAAGACTCTGAAGTAAACAGGGCCGGGACTTTGGCCGATCGAGGTTATCAACACCGGAAGTTCTGCTGTGGCTTGGGCCGAAAGTGGCATTGGCAATGCAGTCGACAAGGAAAGGGTCAGCGCCGTGCCGAGCGCGATCTTGTGCAGATGTGTCATTAGGCTCTCCTACAAGCGAGAAACCGTAGGTCGGGGAGGACGCCGGGTATGATATCGGATGTGTGCGGGCCAATCAACCTGCTGGCAGCTCCGTACTCGTGGCAGCTCCATCTGCTGGAGGGCCCCTCCGCCTGCCTACATTCGCGCCCCCGGCGCGTTCCGCGCGGTGTT
>JBDGYW010000547.1:0-4841 GCA_039588935.1 Gemmatimonadota bacterium
CAGCGCACCAGTCATTGACGTTATGGTTGACACAGATCGTGTACCGCTGTGCCAACGTCATTGGGAAGTTTGTTGTAAGGATGATGAGTGATGACACTCTTTACCCTACACCTTGACAGTAACGGCGCATGCATAGACGTGTCATACCGCTCAATCAGGGATTGTATAGAAGACACGTCCCTGGCTCGAGTGCTTGACACCTCACAGGCAGAGGTAACGTTGTGGGTTGGCAATCTACGGATCACGGGTAAGCCAATTCAAAACGCTACGCAATTGCGTGATACATTGATCGCAAATGCAAATACCATTTGGAGGCATTACAAGTTGCGGTAGCCGGGGGACAGACGGCAAATCCCTCCCCCCCTTGTCTTCTGATGACACCCTCGGCTACCGCAAAGGGGGATTATGATGGTGAAGCACATTGACGTTGAGGAAGCTGTTACCAGAAGCTCAGCATTGCCAGGCAAAGCCAAAAACGACGCTCACCTGGTTGGAAGAAGCGCCAATGCTGGGCCGGCCGGGGGCACCTCTCCCCAGCCGCAGCTGGTGAGCGAGGAGAAAGGCCGCTGCTGCTGTGGCAGGTTTGTCAACGACTACTTGCCCGTCATCATCAACAACAAGATGCACGAGTTGCTTGGCACACCCGGAGCGTTTTGTGGGCCAGTCATCAACCACCAATTGCGAGATGCCCAAGCCGAGCTGGAGAAGGCGCGGGAGCGCATCAAGAACGATTGGGATGATCTTGTTCTACCGCGTGACGATACAATAGCCTCCCTCCGCGCCGAGAACGAGAGGTTGCGGGGATTGCTGCTTAAGAATACCGAGCGGTGGGCGCACTGCTCTGTTGATCGTGCTGCCGTAGAGAATCAGCTCGCACAACAACACTACTGCCATGCCCACAGCGATGGCGACTGCACGTGGGAACATTGTCCGCAACTACGAGACGGGGAGCCTGAAAAGAGTGGCCGCCATTGTCCACTAGACGTTTTGCAAAACGAACGTGAGGAATGGCAAGAGCGTGAAGAGCAACTCCGCGCCCGCATCGCCGAGCAAGACGAAGCACTCTGCGACGCAGAGCGGACTATTGGCAACGGTGTGACACAACTTGAGAGGTTGGAGCGCGAGCGCGGAAGGCTGGAATCGGAGAATGAGAGATTGAACGGCGCATACGAAACCGCGCATGCGAGTCGTCTACACACAGAGGACTGCCTGACCAGAGCAGAGCGCGACCGCGACGAAAAACACTATGCGGCTAACCTTGCAGAGCGCGACCGCGACGCGGCCCGAGAGCAGAACTGCCTCTACAAGAACATGGTGGACGTGAAGGACCAAACCATCTGTGATCAGGCGATTGAGATTGACGCGGCCCTGGCCCGGGTGGAGAAGTTGGAGAAGTTATTGCTGCTGTGGAAGAGAGACGCCGAGGAGACTCTCAGGCATGACCAATTGGCTGTAGACACGGCGTTCGCCCTCGCAGACGACGGAGGGGATGATGGCGAGTGACAAGACAGAGCAGTTCAACGAGCAGCAATTCGGCCGCGAGTTTCCACCCGAGACGCCATGGCATGAATTGCTTCAGGCGGCCTACGCCCGCGGCTACCGCGAGGCGCTGGAGAAGGCTATAGCCTGCATCGTACCGGACGGTAACCCGATGGTCGCGTTGGAGAAGATGCGCGCCCTGCTCGACAAGGAAGGGGGCTCCGATGGGTGACCTCGGCGACAGGATTCGGGAACGGACAACGTGTGAGTGTCCGCACTGCACGGCTGCAATCGATTCAGTCGCCCTCAAAGCCACCGCCGACGCGCTGCGGATGGTGGCGGACCACAGCGTTGTCAGAGTCGGCACCACTGACAGGTTCCGTATGATTGACGCAACAGACCTCCGCGCCCTGGCAGAGGAATTGGAGGGGTGATGGCAGAGCATTGGTTACCGAGATTGCCGCGCAGTCACAAAGGCTGCCTCAATTGCGGCCCGTTGTGGGAATGGTTGCCGTGGGGGCACTACCTTGCGACCGGCTTTGGTCAGTGCATGGTCACACGGGACGGCGAGCCAGTCTACACAGAGTGCTCGACCGCCCTCGATGATGATAGCGATCCGCCACGACTGCGGCGATTCACTCGACGAGCGTACAGGGAACCCGCTCGCGATTGGCGTGTCCACATTCTCGCTCCGCTCTATGATGCCGAATACCAATGGCAGGGCGACAAGTGGACTGGCAAATGGTTTCTTGTGCGTAGAGGGGAGGGGTTCGCATGACTAACCGCCTCACAGAGATTCGGGCGAGGTTGGAGAACGGGCGCTACCACGTACCGCCCGGTCACGACGGCACGGTTCTCACTCAGCACGAGATAGACATCGGGTTTTTGCTGCGGGTGGTCGATGAGGTGACGATGATTGACTTTACGGTGACAGAACTGGCCCTCGCCCGCGCAGAGAGGGAGGTGGGGAAGTGAAACTCATCATCTACATCATGGTCAGCATCTTCCTGCTCTGGGCCGCATTCGTGGCGGGCTACAATGCAAAGCAGCCGACCGAGAGGAAGCTGGCCTGCATTCATCCGATGAACTACCTGGGCTGCGACACACCCTCGCTGCGGATGTACCTGACATACGTGAACGAGAACGCGTGCTTTCTCTACAAGGCGTCCGACAGGCCTGATGTGGTGGGGCTCAACGACAAGGATTATGATATGTGGGAGTGGGACTAGTACTCCATCTCAGACCAGTGCTTCGCCATCACGTCAGCCTTCTTCTTCCGACGCTTCTTCTTCCTCTTCTTCTTTGGCTTTGCCCTGAGCTCAGACACATCGCTCACCCGCTTGCCACCAATCTCAGCGCCAGCGAATCTGGCTTGGTCGTACTGCTCATAGAGTCTGTCGTTTGCATCTGCCATCATCATCTCCCAGCCAGAATGGCCGCTCTGTCACCGCGCGGAATGGAGGTGAGCTCCGGACGTTGCCTGCTTCGCATGCGAGCCTGCACCTCCGGCCGCCACTTCTCGGTCCGTGCGATCTGAGCCATGATGTCTCGCTCGTCGCCGGTCGGAATGGGCTCGAGCTCCGGGGTGCCCAGGTTGAGCTGATCAATCGGGTCGACATACCCTGGCATCATCTCGAGAACGTCTTGAGACAGCCCGCCACCCTCTGGGGTAGGCTTTCCGAGCATCATCTCCTCGTAGTCGCGCTTCATGATGTCGTGTGTGGGCCCGGCCTCTGCAGGTGAGGCTATCAAGGTGGCGGCCAGGCTCGCTGGGGACAGGGCTGCGCGACCTGCGAGGCCGCCGATAGCTTTAGCCGTTCCCCTTCTTGCAACCCTGCTCATCAACCTCGGGTCGACGGCACGAGTCGGCATGCGACCTCGAGAGAGTGGTGGGCCACCAGCAACACCAGGTCGAGGCTTGCTCACCTTGGGCTGGTACGCATCGAATTCGGCTGGGTCGATACCAAACTCTTTTTGAGCCAGCAACTCATGAATCCGACCCGCGTCGCCACCACTAGCGATGAGCTCGCCCAGTTCTTGGTCGATAGCACCGATTGGTGCGCCGACCTTGCCTGTGGTGCTGCTGCGAGCCACCCTACTTCCCCGTCTTCTTGCTTGCCTTCTTGTTCTTCTTCCCCACGTACGGGTTCTCGTTCTTGTAGTTCTTGTTACGCTTCTCCCGCTTGGTGAGGGGCTTGAGCGGATTCTCGTTCATCTTCTTCGCCATGATCATCTCCTGTTTCTGTCGTGCTGCTCGAGCAGCTTGCGATACCCCTTCTTCTTCGTCTCCCGGTCCCAGTGCTTCACGGTCGCCGGGTCTATCTCTCCGCGAGCCATCTTAGCATGGAATGCTTTTTGCTGCTGTCTATTCGCGTACGGCATCCCACTCCCAATGCCACGGCTCCTTGGTCACCGTGTTGCGAAATCCAAACCTCTCAGCATTCGCCCGCAGCCACTCGTCGGTCTTGCTTGGCAGAGGACCCGACCCATCAGGGTCATCGTGGCTCCGGTTGATATCGACAGCCGTCCCCATGTGATGGCGAGAGTATCCAGGTCGAGCTGGTCGCAGCTTCCTCGTCCCCTGCTCCCACTGGTCCCATAGCAACTGCTGGTGCGCGAATGACCGCCAGCAACTGTTGGGCTTGAGCTCGATGCCATCATTCTTCGCCGCCACCTGCATGCGAAGGAACGCCTCGGCAGTATCAGCCTGCAAGAACTTGCCTGGGGCCACCTCGACCACGTTGATCATGACCGGCTGGCCTTTGTCGTAGCCCCTCACCTTCACTTCTGATTCTTCCTCGTCAGTCGGAGCCAAATCACCAGGCCCAGGAGCAGGAGACACCACAGGCCGAGGTATATCCACTCTGCACTTGTCGGCACGATCATCCCATTCCGCCTTTGTCATGATTGGCAAGCGAAGAGATTGATCCTCCGACGTCAAGAACCGGAAGGGTCCTTCTTGGCCACCTCCGCGGCCCGCTTGAATCCTTGGTTGATGCCAACGGCTGCCAAGCCACCCATGAGTCCAGCACCAATGGCCGCACCGATGGAGGCTCCTGGAGCGATTCCTGCCAAGATACCGACGCCCGCGCCTGTGATGAAGAAGGAAATCAGATAGCGCGCCCACTTGGGCAGCTTGCCCCACTGGCCCGGGAAGAACTTGGAGAACAGTGATATGGCAACCGACAAGACAGCAGCGACGCCGCCGAGGATGCCATACGAGCTCGCACTCCCGACGATGAGGTCGAGGGCCGCGGCCGGGTCCACGTCAGGTACGACTTGTGCGATCACAATCAGGTTCAGTAGCGTCATCATCTCGGTCTCCCGTTTCTGAACTCGCGACGCATGTACCGAATCTCCTC
>JBDGYW010000548.1:0-9078 GCA_039588935.1 Gemmatimonadota bacterium
ACGGCCCCCTGTACGTCCTTCAGTGCAGAGGCGAATTGTACGCCCAGTGGGTTTCCAGTCTGAACATCGGTGATGTTGGTCAGATCCATCGGGACTGACTCAGCTTTGGTCCCGTACGCTTTCAGCCTGGTGCGACCTCTGGAGAGATCAGCTTCACGACCCATCACGAAGCGCAGACCCTGTTCCTCAACAAGCTGATTGCCAACCATCTTCTGCCTGGTTATCTGCTCGTAATCCAGCACGGTCAGATCCCAGGATCTATTGGCAAATGCATTCAGCTCGTTGGCCAGAACGACGTCTGTGCCAGCGCCAAACGTAGTACCCCTCTCAGGTATGCCAGTGAATTGACCGGCACCTGGACGGTTGTAGATGTCCATCGTCTGCCTGGAGGTGGCTCGGCCTACAGAGGGATCGAGATAGCCCTGGCCAGAGGGACCAGGCTCACCACCGATTATCAGGGCAGTGCGCATGATGGAGAATTCATCCATGCCTGGCGACTGTGGCCCTGGTGCTATGTAGCCTCGGCGAGTAGGCACACCGGAGAAACCAATCTGCTCGTGTGCGCCCAGCATCTGCATACGCTTGTGTGCTTTGTCGGGGTCCCAGGTGGTCAGAGAGAGATCACCTGTCTGTCCCATGAATGACGCTTGCGTGACAGACTCAAGGGGGAAAAGGTGACGCGCTCCAGCACGCTGAACCATACCGGGCGCAGTGATTCGACCGTATTCGTTTCTCGGTGCCAGATCCTCGTGGACCTGCGAAACCATACGCGCACGTGCATGCGATGGCGTCTGTCTCCATTGCCAGGGAGCAATCGGCGACTCTTCCTGGAAGGGAGTCTGGACACCGGATTCACGATGCAACCGAGCGCGTTCGACGTTGCTGGTAGTCAGGTTACTCAGATAGTCATTGTAGCCAGCAAGATACTGGTCGCGAAGATATTCCTGCACGTCAGCGAAACGAGCTTGCTGTTGCTCAACACTCTCGTTGTGCTGAATGCCACGGATACGGCCAGATTGCATTCCCTGTTGAATAGACGCCCGGATCTCTTCGGCAGTGAGGCCGGTGCGCATTGCTTCGAGAAGAATGTCGTGGTCTGTTAGCATGTTGTCACCTGATTGGGGGATGAAGCGGAGGGGGACTAAATACCAGCCGAAAGCACCCGGCTAGGAGGCGGAATCGGGCACCTCCGGCTGGACTCGTTGCGCTTCAACTATGTCGCATAATTGCATTGCCTCGATTAGCTCCATTGGCCACTCAAGGAGTTCCAATGGCGAGACTCCCCACTTCTTCCAGAGTTGATATAGCCTCCACACATGGGGAGATCGTGGAATCGGGTGCCCGGTATTTGCTGCGGCATCCGCCAGATCCAAGTAATCGTGCAATTGTAGAATCAGGCGGTTGGCGCGTTTCCCTCAGCGTCCTCTTCCGTGCCAGGCGTCCAGTGTTCGTTCACTTCTCGAACACTCTCGTGGATAGCCCAGAAGAGTTTGGCATCATACTGCCAGATGGCAGTCATGGCCTCGACAAACGCAGGGTACTCCATACCGAGTTTCAAGAGGGGTTCTTCATCTTCACCGATGATGTCACAAGAAATGAGGGTCAGGTAGATCTCAGACATGGCGATGTCGGTCACGAGAGCTGTCTCGTTGTCGCCGAACAACATCGTGTACCGCTCGCCCTCATCGGCTAGTGTAGCACGTTTGATCTGTATCGTAACGTCCCAATCTTTGAGGGTGAACTGCTTTGGTTCCAGCTTAACTGCTTTGATCTGTAGCACAGTCGCCTCCTATAGCGATTCAATGCACCGGGGAGTCCTTACCGTGAGCCCCGAACTCCCCTGAGACAAGTGGGGGCCATCACTTGGGTGGTCTAGTACGAGGTTGTTTTGTTCGACAGCACAAGGGTGATCGGATCTGTAGCAGCATCCATGACCTGACCCGTGATACGCAGCAAGATGTTGTCAGCGCCACGCATTGAGATCGGCTCACATACCCAGTTAGCAACAGCAGCCGTCATGTCCAACTGGTACGGAGCTGTCTCACTCGGCATGTTCGCGGCCGATTTGAAGGTCAGGTGAGTCTGAGCAGCCGTCGCCAGGATGTCGGGAGTCCAGGCCACGCCCACAGCGGTCGGGTCATACATCAGCTTCTGATACAAGGTCTCGTCGTTCACGATTGCGACCAGGCTGATGGTGACCACACGGGATATGATGTCGATGTCTATCGGGGTGTACCGACCGATGACGAAGTTACCGTCGATCTGCTGGGCGTTGCCTATGGTCAGAGTTGCGGCTCGCACAGGCAGAGTCAGTGGAGTCTCGGAACCTTCAACCTTCACGGCGCCGACACAGGAAACGAATGGCGAGCTGGTGTCCGGCGCGGGCGTCCACCCGGTCGGATCTGAAACCATTTTGGGCTCGATGCCAGCCGCAGACCACTCGCCGGTCACGTAGTTCACAGCCTGCATGTCCATCACGAGGCTGGCGATCTTGGCATCGTCGATGGTCTCGCCGAAATCGCTATCGACCTGCCGGAATATGGTGAAGTAATCCACCGCACCCGGATCAGTGCCGATCTTGAACGTGTGATCGTAGTAGGTGCCATTGGCAACCGAGGTAACGGTACCAGCCAGACCCAACAGGAGCAAACCGAGCGACTCAGGACGCGGAATGCCGCGAGCGGCAACCAGTCCCGAGACGCCTGCTTTAATCATCCCGTTGGGCAGCATGGAGCCGCCCATCTCAAACGGTAACTGTCGTATACGTGGCTGGGCGCCAGCAGTCTGGTCAGTAGCCAGTAACCACGTCGCCGAACCATGTGCAGCCGGAGTACCCTTGGCCGTTTGCTTGGCCAGACCTATTGCGCTTGTTAGAGAATTCATGGGTCCCTCCAGGGATATTTTATGTTACGGTGTCCAGACGGTTTTATACTGCAAGTAGAGGAACCCTCTCCAGGAGTACTCGTCGTCGGGTCCACCACCTTCGTTCACCTTCATCTTGACTACTGGCGAGGAGCCAACCGTGATAGCTTCACCAAAGGTGTCCACGAGACCATGCATACTTTCCATAGTCACAGCACGTCGCACCCTGGCCATCACGATGCCATTGATTCGGTCGGCAGCTTCCTGTTCCTCGTTAGGCCACACGATACATTCAACCGTGAAGCGCCGGAACCAATGCTCTACGTGGCCGACTCCGCCTGTTCCGATCACAGCGCCCATCTCGGTGATGTCACGCTCATCCTGCCATGAGGATGTACCGATGCGCTCCACCCGGTCAGGGTCATTGCGATGGACACAGACGATTACCCCGAAATCTTCCGGGTCATCCTGAAACTCACCTCGGACAACCAAGTTGACGCGAGTATCCTCGCTTGTAGCATACGGGGTCTGACAAACAGCAGTGATCTGGGTTACCAGTTCGTCTACGATCAGCTTGCCAATATCTTCGTTGGCCACTATCTTCCCCCTCGTCTGACGGTTACTGCCCCGCTAGGCATCCGTGACTGGCATATTGCATCGTATTGGCGTCTCAGTACTTCGTGCATCATCACGAGTGGGTTGTCGTCACGTTCACCCCGCTCCTTGAAACGATCCAGCTTGGCGGCCACGGTCCCTAGCTTCTGGTGGAACTTGATAGCAGCGTAGAGTTCGATCAGCTCCTCATCAGCTATCGGGACAGTGAACGCTACTGCATCGCCTGTGGGGAAGGGCCACTGCTTCTGATACCACACAGAGATGGTAGCGGTAGGCGTGGTGGAGAAGGTGATGGTTCCACCACGCCAGTACCAATACTTACCAGTTGTTGGGAGATCTTCACCCTCTGCAACGTGATGTTGGGTGTACGTTGAGCTAGATACCTCGACTATGGACACCGAATCTTCACCAGGCACCATATCGCTGGGCGGTGAGACCGATGCGGCAGCAACGTTATCATCCACGCCACGGTCGGGGAATCTATAGGAGTACTCAGCCAGCGACTCGCGCAAGTAGATGTCGAGTTCGGTGTCTGAGACCTTACGACGGGACACATCCGCGTTGGTATCGCGAACGAAATCCCGCACCCTGGTTCTCATCTCGGCAAGAGTGGTCATGAAGTTCTCCTCTTAGTGAAGCACGGCCCAGATGTCGATAGTCAGCGGAGCCGTAGTCGCCACGTCATACTGGAGTCGGAAGTAGCGCCCGTCAACGGTGAACTTCTCGTAACCGCTGCCAGCCGCAGTTATCTGGGAACCCAGGGGCGAGGCGGAGTGAGCAACCCACGTCGAGTTGTCCGGCGACACCTGAACCTTCAGATCCAGCGTGTCGGTGACGGTGCAGGCTGCACAGGTGTAGAAGATGTCGGCGGAAGTGAACCCCCAGCCATTCGAGTTACTCAGCCAGATGTGGCCGGTGGAGTTCGTATCCGTGGCCACCACCTGAGAGCTGGCCACACGGACGACCTTCACCTTCTCATTGATCGCGTAAGCGTCCTCGACCACTGCACTGTCGGGGGCCAGAACAAACAGGCCGGCCAATAGGAACAGAGCCAACACGGGCACTATCGCGAGCTGTAGAAAACGCTTCTTCATGATATGTCTCCTTCCCGAAGGAATTGAAATGTTAAGCGGTTATTATGCTACGCAAACAGCTTACGCAGCGCCGTGGTTGGCAGTGCTGGCGGCAGAGTAGTACATTTCGACGTGGGCATCACGCAGGAGCTTGTAGTCGAAGATGCCGTACCAGGACACACGGTTGATCCGACCGAAATCGTCTATGATCGGGGGCACGATGACGGTTGGCAGAGCAGCGACGCCCCACAGCAAGCTGGGGCCACCGACGAAGATCTACAGCCGGTCATTGCCGTCGTCAACCTGGACGATCACGCGGGTCTCAGCGGTCGCGTCCGTTTCCAGTGGCGACGTACCCAGCGACTGAGCGTGGATCGTCACTTCTTGGCCGACTGCGAACGCCGACAGATCGGCACTCGTAGTACATGCAACGTAGTTCAGGAGGCCAGCGTCGTCACTGTCAGGGCCACCTTGACCCTTAACCGAGGCACCTTCCAACTGGGTCTGGGCAACAATCGCGCCAGCGTTGGGGAGACGACCGAAGTTATTCTTGACGTAACGCACGCCGTCGAGCATCCCAATCTCGCCACGCAGGATCTGTCCGGGGGCCGCGTACAACATGACGTCCTTCCAAGCAGAGCCAGCGCCAACACGGATGTCACGAGCCACACGCGGGTGGACGATCCCGACAACGCTGTTGCTGTTGTCCTGGAGGCCCAGGGCGTTACGTGATTCCAGATTGGTTTTTACCTTGTCGCCGTAATCCGGTATGAATACGTCGTCGGCAGCGACCAGGAGGCGGGTGGTGGGGGCAGAGCCGGAGCCAGCGTCAGAGTAGTACGCATACTGCGTCTGCATGAATTCGTTACGGGCCAGGATCTCGACAGACTCGACCAAGTTACGGCCCAGCTTCTCTCGAACCAGACTCTCGAACTCACCGCTGTTCCAGAACTGCGTGGTGTTGTGGAACTTGTTCGTTTTCACGACGTTACCACGTTCCTGCACGGACATCGAGTACTGCTTGCCGTCCAGGTAGGCACCTTCGACAAAGGGCACGCCCTCGGTCAGAGCGCCGATGGTGGGGTGAAGGTCGTGAACTTCAGTGAACGTGATGGTTTTGGCATCGCGGGCGGCAAAATCCACGATAGGGCGGGCGTACCCCTGGTAAATGGTCTGGGCACGCAGAACGTCCAGCAACACTGCCTCGTAGTACGTCCGGTAGGACATAGGCAGCATTGAGCTGGTGAACAGGCCAGTTTCTACTGTAGCCATGATCTACTCCTGTGGTTAGTTTTGGCTACCTTCCCATTGTCTGAATGCGGCGGCTATCTTGGTGAAATCTTCAGTACCGGCTGCCTGATTCAGAGCCGTCTGCCACTCGTCAAGGTTCTGGTAGCGATATGGGTTTTGTTGGTCGGGAGCAATCGCGCCTGGCGTCATGCCTGCTACAAGGGTTTGAGCTTTCTGAGTTGCGATGTCGGTTACACCCTTTGCCATCATTTCGATGTAATCGGTCAACGCCTGCTCATCTGTCAGGGCTGGAATGGCATCCGCCAGTGGGAGAAGTTCCGGGTGCTCCTTCAGAGCTTGGAATTTCATGACCTCTGCTTGCGCAGTATCCAGCGCGGTCTGGGCCGCGTCACGTTCGCCGGTCAATCCTTCGAGCGCGGTCGCATGCGTCGCCTCAAGCTGAGTCTGCTGTGCTCTCAATGCTTCGAGTTGGGCAGTTAGGTCACCAACTTGAGTGCTCGACGAGCCGACACTTTGCTGTAAAGCTGCTACTTGCTTATCTCTCTCTGAGACGACGCGCATTGCTCCTTTATAACGCTCTTCCCAGTTCGAGTCTGCTGCACCCGGTGCTGGCTGCTCAGGCTGCGTAGTGGTAGGGGTTGGGGAGGGCGCTGCCGCTGGGGTTGACCCCATCGCCGCAGTCACGGCTCCTTCGCCTGCTTTTCCATCCACTGCCGGAGGGCTAGGTTTTACTTCTTCAGTCATTCTGAAAATACCTCCTATGGTATTTGTGTGCTGCTGATTGGTCTGCTCTTCCTGGAGGGACCGCTCAGAGCTATCTAAAGTATTGCCGCTCCGCTTCTAAGAAACGAAGCGCCTCTTCCAAATCTGCCCCGTAGAAGGGGACCATTCTGTGCTTGTCCGGGTACATGATGAGGAGTGGTATCCCTCGCTGGCCCTGATGATGGCCAATCTTCATCCCGAACTCATCCCACTTGAAATAGGAGCCTGCTCTCATGTACACTACGTCAGAGGTGCCCCTTGGTTCCTTATGGGATACTGTGTGGTGCAAGTGGCCGAATACTACTGCGTCCGGCTGTCCTACTTGTTCCCAAGCTCGTCTCTGAGTGTTGGTCAGGTTGATCGAGCTTTCGTACTTGTATTTATGTCTCGCTAGGATGTGATACTCTTGCTCTCCTAGCTTGATAGTTATCGTAGCGCCGTGACCGAGATAGGCTGTGTCCAGTTTGGTACACATGTCGGACACACGTTCGTAACCTGCAAGCGTCGAGTCCCAGTCATCGTGGCATCCCTTAATCAATCCGATCCATTGACCGGCCAGCTTCTGCGCTTGATGCAGTGCTAACCGATACTGGACATCAGGATCGGGCATTACCATCCTAAACAGGGATGAACCCGGTCGCATTCTCGCTTTCGGATTGTGTGCATAGTCCCCGAGACCAAGAGCCAACAACCCAGGCACACCAGCAAGAGTTGTGAGATCGCGGTCCATCTGTTCATACTGCACACCTTCCATTCCAATGTGCCAATCGCCGGTCATTGCTATGGCGTATGGCAGGTTCTCTTCAAGTTCAAGGGCCAGGTGATCCTGTGCTTTTCGTTCCTCGTCACGTAGTGCGCTTGCTTTGGCTAGGAGGTCCCAGACACGCTCATCGTCGAGCGTATCCGGGTCCTCTTTCTTATCCAGGAAGCGAAACTTGGGTTTCCCATAGCCCGTGTCGAGATCCAGGTGGCGCTTGCAGTACAGTCTCCAGTCACTTACAGTTGACTCGGCGATGTTGTACTTCTTCGCCAGCTCCGCAGTTGTCATCGTTAGAGTATCGGCGGCAAACTTCGGAGCGATCTTCTTCTTCGGTTTTCCAGCCAAGAATCTGTGCCTCCGTTGTAGGATTTAGTGTGTGTTTAGTGCATCCAGGGTACGTACCCGAGATCCCCACTCTCATCCTGCAACTTCAGCAGTCTCTCACCAACGGGGAGGTCCCCAGTCTGAAACTTGATGTAGCCAGTCTCGTTGCCGTTCTCGTCAACATCAACCAGCGCCAGGCCATCAACTGGATCGACACCACCACCTTCTTTGCGAGTCTCGTACCACATCGGCGAGAATTCGCAGTGGTCGTCCCACCAGCCTATCTTATCAACGGCATCCGAGCCGACGATGCGATCAGTCCACCCGGCAGGATCAGAGCTGGCCCACGCCAAATACGGACCACCGTCGTCGCCGATGTGCGACTGGCCACCATAGGCCCACCCGATGTCCCCGTTCTCAGTGAATCCCGCCACGCCAGTCTGGGCATAGGGCGGGTCAACGGTTGCCGGGAACTGCTCGGTGCCCGGCCAATGCAAGAACAGGAGGATGCCACGGTCGGTTATCTTCTGGCCATTGATGTCAAACACTTGCGGCTGAATGTTCGTAGCGCCGCATTCCAGGAAGAGTGCTTTGGCGTCCCAGTATTTCTGGCCCGGCTCGGCACGCCGACAGCCATACTCATCCAGCACCTGGAATTTGAAGAACGCCTGAGCACGGTCGAATTCATCTTCGCCCAACTTGGGCAATACGCTGAAGCTGTTGTGTCCATCAGGTCGCGAGTCGAGAATCAGCGGTTTCTTGTCACATTCGGGATCAGAGACAGCGGCAGTCACGGCCATCATCGAGACCTCTCCGCCAGTCACCTCTTGTCCCACAACCAGCTCTGCGGTTACTTCGGCACCCAACTCATAGGGGGTGTCGTCGAGCACGGGACCCTGCGCCTGGACCATTCCAGTGAATACCAGGGCGCCAAGCACCAGCACCAATAGGCTAAGCGTCACGCTGATGCTAAGGTTCTTCAACGTAGTTCGATTACTCTTCGTCACTTGATTCCTCCGTGGTAGATTCGGACTCGGACTCGCCGCGTCCTTGGGATTCCTGGTAGGCTCTCGTTTGAGCCTCCATCTTCTTCACTTCGAGCGCATTCTTTTCTTCCAGCCAGGCCGTGATGCGCTCACGCTCTTCCTGCTCTGTGCCAGCTTTGGTACCGAAACGGGCCAGCGCCTCTTCGGGCGAAATCAGGTCACGTTCGGCTCGCCGGCAAATCTCGTCGATCAGAAGCTGTCGATCCTGTGGCACAAGATCTGCGAAGTTGGGCATCACGCCATACCGGGTGATAAGGTCGTTGTACCTCTTGACAATATCACGAGCTTTGGCCATGACGAGCACCTTGCGGTGCAGGTCATAGAGCTGGTCACGCCAGTAGATCCTGGTCGTTTTAACCTGCTGCAAGAGCGGCCACAGTCTAAG
>JBDGYW010000549.1:0-4812 GCA_039588935.1 Gemmatimonadota bacterium
TTGTAACCCTCGAGCACATGAACAAGCGTCGTGATTGTAAACCCGAACTCGTCCGCCAGTCGAATGACCTGCAGAGTCTCGTCAGCGCGATATGCGTGCACGTTCGACATCATCGATCCATCGAGCACCGCAACCAAAGGCTCGAGCTTGAGATCGCGCCGCGGCGGTATGACATTGCGCCGCTCCTGCTCGCTCAACGCATTGTACTCGTCCCAGTCCTGCTGGTATTCCTGGGCATCGAGAAACGCCTGCCTGATGACATCCATCGTACCCATTCGGGTCGCCGGATAACGGTCCGGATTGCGATCGCGTTTCACGTTCTCGCCGAGCGCGAACTTGAGCCCGGGTGCCGCGCCAGCGAACATCAGTCCGCCGGCATCTTCACCCCAACGTGTCTTGATCATGGCCTTCTGCCCACCAATCGGGTTGGCGCTGCCATGCAGGATGCTGGCTGAAGTCACACCGCCGGCGACCGCACCATAAATGGACCTGTCAGTCGGGTTCAATACGTCGTTGATGTCCACCATCGACGATACTGCAACACTTCCTTCATTGATCGCGTCTGCGCCGATATGCGAATGCTCGTCAATGATCCCCGGCATCACATACTTGCCGGTTGCATCGATCACTTTGGCACCGCGCGGCACACTGATGTCGGCTCCGACCTCGACGATCTTGCCATCGCGAATGAGGATAGACCCGTTCTCGATCGTACCCTCGGTAACCGTCAGGATGGTCGCGTTCTGGACGACCGTCACATCTGAAGGATCGATCGGCCCAGAGTTCATTGTCATCGGAACAGGCGGTAGTATCTCTTCCGGCTCCTCGGCATCTTCTTCCTCATCCGCCTCTGCCGCACGACCGCCCATACCCATCCGCTCCCCACCTTCATCGTCCACTTCGAACCTCGTGCCATCCACGAAAACCATCTTCACCGACGTGCCTTGTGCAAACAGATCGCCGTCTGTCACGGTGAGGTTGGCGATCTTGCCAACATCAAGACTTCCCACCCGGTCTGAGACACCGAACAGCTCCGCCGGGCTCAGCGTGAACGCGCGGACAGCCACCTCCTGAGACAGGCCGAGCGCGATCGATTTGCGGACGTTAGTCATCAAGTCGCTTGGCGTAGCGCCACCGGAATAGAACGCGAACTGAACTCCGGCATCCTCGAAGACCCCAGGCGTCGTGGGTGCGCGATCGCGGAACCGCAGCACTCGCAAGGCCGGCTCGGCTTCGGGATCACCATTCTCGGGTGGTTCAGGCCAGTTGGCGTTCAGGAGCACAGGGATGTTGCGTTCGGCTAGCTCACCTGCGACCGCATATCCTCCATGAGCGCCGTAGACGAGCGTGTTCACGCCCATTTGCTCGCCTATTCTAATCGCTCGCTGAACCTCGAAGCCCCAAGTCCCCGGCAGCATCACGTAGCGTCCCACGTTCATTGCATCGCGCAATGGCTCGAGGGCACGGTCATACTCGGGACGCGAAAGTCCGGTAGGTGAGTTGTTGTAAATGGTCCAGGCTTGGTCGTAGTGGCCAGCATCGAGGAACGTCTGCCTCACGTACGAGATTCCACCGAACAGCGAGCCGGGGAACCCTTGGTGACCCGGCCCCCCTTGCCAGTTGACCCGAAGCGCCACCGGAGTGCTCACCACCATGTCCCGCGGCCGTTCCCCAGACAGGTTGATGAAGGCCGACTGACCGGGAAACAAACCTCGCTCAGGTGTAGCCAACGCAGACGTGAAGCCAGCGTTTCGCCAGGTCTCGATGCGATCGTCTTCGAGAGTCAGCTCGTCAGCGGCGTTTAGCCAAGAAAATGTGGCCGGCCGGTCTTCCGGGCCCCATGAATGCGGTGCCTGCTCCTGCACCCCTTGTCCGCCACCACCTCTGCCGCGGCCTTCTGTCACACGCAGCGAAGCCGGCAGGCCTACGCTCGACATCGCATCCACCAGGCCGGGATAGACTGTTAGTCCTTCACCATCGATAACCCAAGCTCCCTCCGGAGCTTGAACGTTGCCTCCTACGGCGGTGATGAGCCCGTCTTCCATGACGATGGTTCCGTTCTCAATGACACGGCCCGACACCGTCACGATGCGGGCATTCTGGATCGCCACCAAAGGCGGCTGTCCCGGTCCCTGAGCCTGCGTCGAACCGGGCAGCACCAAAATCGCTGCGCCAATTCCGAGAAGCGCGCGGCTCACCCGGGAACGTCCCAATCGAGACAAACAATGAAGCATGGCTTTCTCCTCAGTATCGAGAGATCTGTTTGAAGTAGCGGTGTCTGATTCTGCGGCACTGGCAAATCATCCTGAACCCAAGAATACGAGCGTGTACGCGGTCGCGCTAGCAGGTGCCCTGAGAGTCGATGCAACATGGCCGGAACATCGTTCAGACATTATTGTTCGGCGCGACAAGATCCTATGAACCCGTATTGAGCTACCACAATGACAAAGCGCACACCGGCACTGATCCTGAGTATCGCAGCACTGGCCTTCGTGGCATGCGAACGTCCAGAACCTATCGTCGACCAAACGAGCGTTGAGAGAATCCTCTCTACTCTGAGCGCCGACGAGATGATGGGGCGCGAGGCGTTCACGCCAAGCGCGGATATGGCGGCAGATTTCATAGCTGCCGAGTTCTCCTCCATCGGCCTCGATCACTTTGGTGATCTTGACGCTTATCAGCAGACGTTCCCCGTGTACTCCGTTACTGCCGAAAGTAGCCGCGTTGTGGTCAACGGACGGGAGATTCCGGCGGAGCGCCTTGCACTATCGGTTTCAGCGCCGTCTCTGAGCTGGACGGAAGAGGATGACGTGAACGTTGTCGTTGTAGGGACCGACGACAACCCAATGGATGCTCTCATGGCCTCGCGGAGAGGCAACGCGAACACACTCGTGCTGTTCAACAGTCGACACGAGCGGATGTTTGCGAGAGTCAGACAGTACATGTCCGGCACGTCACGAACCCTCGATCTCGAGACGGCAACGAGCACCGTGTACGTACTTAGCGACGCAGCCGAAGTTTCTTCGCTTCAGGTGGACGTCAGCGCAACCGTAAATCAACTGCCGCTCACGAATGTCGTCGGCGTGATACCTGGGAAGCGAAGCGATGAGTACGTGTTGTTCGGGGCCCATCACGACCATCTCGGTTTCCGACCTGCCGTGGACGGCGATTCGATCGCGAACGGCGCAAACGACGATGCGTCCGGGGTGGCCGCGGTCATAGAGTTCGCGCGTTACTTCAAAGCAAGACGCAGGCCCGAGCGGACGTTGGTCTTTGTTGCGTTCGCGGCTGAAGAGAAGGGCCTGATCGGTTCGGGGTATTTCTCACAGCAGTTGCCTGCCGAGCAAGTCGTGACGCTGTTCAATATCGAGATGATCGGCAAGGTCGGGCCCTACGGCGACAACGCGGCCTGGATCACTGGCTTCGACAGATCGGATTTCGGCGAGATCCTGCAGTCGGCTGTTGAAGGCACTGGGTTCTCCTTCAATCCTGAGGCGACAGAGAGAACAATGTTCTTCTCGTCTGACAACGCTCCGTTCGCTCGCCTCGGAATACCGGCGCATTCGATCAGCACGACCGATGTTGAAGACGGTGATTACCATCAAGTATCGGATGAGATCGAAACTCTGGACCTAGGTTTGATGACAAGCACTATCCAGGCCATCGCCCGCGCCGCGATTCCGATCGTGTCGGGTGAGGCAACTCCGACTCGCATTGATGTAGAGAGTTTTAACTGAGGCGGCAGACTTCGGCAGCTCGAGGAAAGGGCCGCGCGTCGCGAAGAGGCGACGGTTGTTGGTAACCGCGGAAGGCCGCGGGCGAACGCGGAGGGGCGTTTTGGACATATGCTCAGCGTGATTCCGCGCCGATCCGCGGCTGATTTTCCGGCGCCGATCTAATACCAGCGCGTGGCCATCCTCGAGTTGATGTCCTTAACTCCAGGAACCTGGCTGACCAGCTTTCTGACGTTGTCCGCGTCGTCCATGGTGCGCACCGTACCCGAGACGGTGACGACTCCGTCAGAGGCTTCCACCTCAATCCTCTCGCAGTTGATGCTCCGATCGAGGCCGATCCTGGCCTGAATGTCGCTCGAGAGTACCAGATCGTCCACGGCTTGCTGCGACTGCGCAGTGGATTGGAAATCACGATTCACCGCCTGCACAACAATCTCGCAAGCACTGGAAATGGGGATGTGCTCGAGATTGACTACTAGATCATAGGTCGTGGGGTCATTTCTGTCGGCGCCATAGACCCAACTCACCCAACGGTCACGCTCTTCATCCAATTCCTTTATGCGCTCCACAGCCACATCGCGTTTGAGATGACCTCGTTCCATGGCACCCTTGATTCGGTACTCCATGTCGGCCACCACCTTGAGTCTCAGATGATGAGGAATTCCGTGCAGCAACAAATGCCCCGCCTGTCCTTGATATACGACATTGTCGCCCTGGACCTCTTTGGCTAGGACCGCCTGCACGCAGTATACGTAGTGTATTCGTTCCAGACGGCCACCCTCCAAGAATCCGGGTTTGTGCGTGAGCGCAGACCTGAGCTGATCCTCCGAAGCCGCGAAGGCCTTGGCAGCGTCCGTCAGTAGTTCTCTTCGAGACAGAAGCCTATAACCAAGTTCCGCGCTGAGGCATTCAGCCAGAGCGATCCCGCCGCTAAAAGTTCCTCTGGACACAGTGATGATTGCCATTGTTGCTCTCCCACAGCCTTTCTTTTTGAAATACTTGATTCAGATGCCAGATTGCCTAATCCTACAGACACAACGCCGATAATACGAGTGCGGCTCAATCTCCGTCAGCCAAG
>JBDGYW010000550.1:0-4809 GCA_039588935.1 Gemmatimonadota bacterium
TATGGAAAGGGAAGCATTCAAGGCCCAAACCACCACCGCCACAAGACGGAGATAGATATCCAACCTGAGTGTGGCCTAGTCGACTCTACAGATATGCAGTTATCTGACTGAGCCCGGGCTTGTGATCTGAAAGGCGCACTGGGCGGCGCGCCGGACCTGACCTTTGGCGTCGCCGGTGCAAAGCCGTTGTCTCATCCATCGAGTCTGGGAAGACAGGAAAGCCCATTTCGTTACGGCAAAGAGACTCACAGAACTGGATTATCGATCCGTCCAGGAGCCGAGCACGCAAGCGCGGGCGTCCACACGATGCGCATCGGCCTGTTCGTCCAGTAGGCCAGCGGACCAGTCGGGAGTGCATTTCGGTAGGGAGTTCCACAGCTGTTCTTCCTTCGCACAAACTGGGCCACACATGGCACCGCATTCACCTGGTAGTTGCCACATCGAATGCGCTGAGGGGTCGGTCACGTTTTCGCTTACCAAGGAACCCGACTCCCAGATACATCAGAACTCCGGCCGCGATCCCGAATCCTGCGCCAATCCATTCGTTCGTCAGTGTGGGAAGTAGCCCGGTTGGTGCTGGCATCATCAACAACCCCAACGCTGCAGTGATGCTTCCGAATGCTGACAATGGGTTCGCTCGCATCCACAATCCAACCGGTATGAAGAGAAACGCTAGCCAAGCCGCGTTGAGGAATGCCGTCGTGCCGGCCGAAAACGAGTAGCTGTCCAGGAGGATCGTCCATCCTGCGCCTGCTGTGAACCCAAGCTTGCAGTAGCGGGCCTGATTCAACACAAGGCAATGTTGGTGACCGTTGCGCCAGACACTGACGTTGAGGCTGTCACCGTCGGGTAGCGAATCCATTGCCCCTGCGATTCTCAGCACTGGTTGATGGAGTCGCAAAGAGATCGCGCGGGTGCGATACCTGAGAACCAGGTCGTCACGGTCTGGGCCGATCAAGACGATCTCGGTTTGGTGCTCGTCATAGATGCTAAACAGCGACGCCAGCGCGGGAGGTTTAGGCCCGGCAACCGCCCGGATCTCTATCGGAGCCCCGGATAGCCACATGCCACGGATCGAATCAGTGTGCTCCAGTAGGGATGACGGGAGTGGATACGGGCCGATTCTGGCATCCAGAACCGTGCCCCGGTACCATTCAAGGTGGCCGAGATTCGGGGTCCATTGACCGTAGTACGCAGCGTCAGTGAACGACGGCTTCAATAAGATGCCCGTTCCGCTTACAACGCCAACGACGAACAGCGCGTAGGCCAGGGACATGCGGGAGGCGTGTTCCCGCAGTGGGTGTAAAATCCTGCCTGCATTTGCCGCAAGCACGTACCCGACACCTGTGCCAGCTGTGTTGGTGATGATGTCACCGAGACTCGCGTCACGCCCCGGGATCATAAAGACTTGAGCTGACTCGACGCCGACGGTTATCATGAATCCGACAGCGACTGCTTGAACGGCTGATAGCCGTGTCCAACGTAGAGCGATTCCCAGCGGCACGAACAGAAGAATGTTCAGGATCGCGTCCGACAACGCGTATGTGCTACAAAAAATGCACGCCCAGCCGCCGCCGCCCGACTGGTCGCCGCTCGGCGTGAGCGTCAGAGCCGCAATCGCTCCCACTGAGAGTACGAGAGCGACGTTTGGGAGAATTCGTCCGGTTCGCGCGTTCGGGATTGTCGGCATGTGGTGAAGATGAGAACGGTGGTCTTACGAAACTCGCGCAGTGGACTTCAGCCAATGTTGAATCTGGCGCACGTCTTTGTCCCCGAGCATCCCATGAGTTGGCAGAGTGAACAATCGGGTGGCAAGCGTCCGCGCAGCGGGAAACGCTTGGTCCCCATTCACGCATCGGTGGGTGAACCCTGGCAAATCGGCCAGGGAACTCGGATACCCGGGTACAATTCCAAGCTTTCGTGCAGATGCAGAGTCGAAGAACTCTCGCAGACGATTCTCAACGACGACCGGAAAGCGCAGGTATCCAGCTTTGCTGGCCGGGGGAACGGAGGTGGGTTGCATGCCTTCATATGCTGTCACCGACTCAAGCAAGCGGGCACCGTTGGTTGTTCGTGTCTCGGCTTCCTTCTGCGCCAGCGACCACGTTCTCGCGAGAACCCCTGCAGCTGTATCCGGCATGCCCAATGCTGGATACGGCGGCTTGTAGATTGTCTCGCCCAACCTCAGAAACGGCAGCGAAGCTGGTATTCCGTACAGAGAGGGCCGTGCGAGGAACCATTGAGCGGCCGCTCCAACCAGGTTCCCGAAGCCGCGTTTGCCTGGGTCAAGCTGCAAGCGGGTATTCCTGAGGGCCGTCATTCCTGACTCGTCGTTAGCCAACAGAGCACCGCCGGAACCGCCGGTCACTCCCTTGCCCCGTCCGAAGCTAAGGATTGATAGCGAGCCAAGTGCGCCGAGGGCGCGCCCACGGAAGCTTGCACCTTGTCCTTGCGCGGCGTCCTCTATGACCAACACGCCATGGTTTTCGATGAGAGAACGTATTACGTCGAAGTCAATGGGTACCCCGTAGAGGTGAACGAGCACGACTGCCGCGGGCTTTTGCTCCAATGCAGCTTTCAGGCTGTGCAGGTCGGGACTTAACGTGTCAGGTCTGAGGTCGTAGAGAACCACCTCAACATCGGCACCATCCGCGGCGGTCGCCACGTCGTAGCAGCCGTACGCCGGAAGCGCAACGAGACGGCGGCCCTTCTGTTCACATACGCTGAGTATGGCGAGAGTCAGAGCGGAGGTGCCGCTGTTGGTGAGAACAAGGTCATGCGGGGCGAACTCGGCGGCGATTGTTGCTCTTACAGCATCCCGCGCATGGTTTCCCTTTCCGGAAATGCACGCTCCCGCCCCCGTCAGGACACTCGAGAACGAGATCGGAGAGTATACGGGGAGTTGTTGCCTGAGTTTCACGGGATTTGGCGCACCACTCTGGGACCGACGAAGTTGGCGATGGGAGCGGGAAATCGCTTCAATATTCGTGGGCACCAGAAGTACTTCGAATCGTCAGGCGATGGCGTGTCGGTCTTCGTGCTGCTCTCCTGTGCCCGATACCGCCAGAGCGGCTCCTCGCGCGAACCCAACCGGAGCTTGAAACGGTGTGTACGGCCCTCGTACGTGCAGCACGCGATTCGTGAGCCGCTCATGTTATTCGGGCCGTCCGTTGCTATCGAGGGATTGGGCTATCGAAGTGAAACGGAATTCTGAGAGGAGTCGCTCGAGCCTCTGAGAAGTGCGTGCAAGGCCACCATATTGTCGGAGCCTCGTGGGCGGTGAGACATCGAAGCGGGGCTGATCGGGATCAAGCTCCCAGGGATGAATGTAGAACGTCCCCGGTTCACAATGTCGCTCGGCGTCCAGGAGCGCGTTGCGGGTCAAGGAATACGGGAGGAGGCGAAAATATCCGCCACCAGACGACGGGAGGTTCACGCCGAACCTGCGCAGGGTGGTCGGTGGAACCTCATACAATCGCCCGCTAGCCAACTCCAGCCAATACGGAAACCGTTTTCCGCTGGAATATCCGTAGCCTCTCCTAGTGATGGGAAAAAGGCTCGAGTCGTATGCATAACCCTCCTCTATCAGTATTTCGAGTGCCCATTCGCGGCCCTGCACGATCGAGAAGCTAGGCGCGCGGAACCCTCTGACGGGTATACCGGCGAGCTCCTCCAAGGCGGATTTGGAGCGGCGCACTGACTCGCGGAACTCGTCCGGCTCCAACTCTGTAACGCGACGATGGTCCCAGCCGTGCGATGCGACTTCGTGGCCCTGGTCGGCGATGCGCTTTAGCATGCCGGGGTGGCGTTCGGCGATCCAGCCAAGTGTGAAGAATGTGGCAAAGGCGTCGTGGCGCTCAAGAAGTTCGAGGATACGATCAACGCACGGCTCCACTCGGCTCTCGAGCGTTTCCCAATCCTCGCGGGAGAGGTACGGTTCGAGCGCTGACACCTGGAAGTACTCTTCGACGTCAACTGTGAAATGGTGAGCGAAGCGGCCCGATGGTCGCGTCCTTCTCATGTCAGGAATCCGTAGTGTATGCCACGCTCGTTGAGCTTCCTTTGTACTCCATGATCTGTCATGAGCAGTCCGCCCGGGCCAAGCCGCACCCGCTCCAGCACGGTTAAGGTGTATCCAGGAATGTGTTGCACATCCAAGCGCTGGTTATGTCCACCAACGACGCTTGGTTGTTGAGGAGCGTGAAGGTATGGTCAGCATTCTTCAGATACTCGAGGCGAAGTCTGTCACCGAACTCAATCGCGCGAAACGCATCAGTGAACTGCTCGCGATAGTTGTAGAGGTGTTGCCAACCTCCAGAGTGGATCACGCATAAATGAAGGCCGCGCTTGGCCACTGCAGCGAGCGCGGCCGCTGCCGTTGCCTTTGCCGGTTGAGATCCCGTGGGCCATTCTGTTTCCTCTGAAGGTGCCTTGCTAGCTGCATTGGTTTTTCCGAGCCGCTGCCACCGTGGGTGTTTGGTAGACAGTAAGCCTGCCCATGTTCTCAAGCGAATGAGTCTTGGCCCATAATAACGCAGGAAATACTTAGGTGTGCGGTAGGCAAATCCGTCTATCAACACCGCGCCTACCACGCGTTCGTCGGCGACTGCGGTCCTCAGAGCGTCGCGTGCGCCAGAGCATATGCCCGTCAGGACAAACCGTTTCGTGCCCGTAGCCTCGGTCAAGAAGTCCATTGCGGCCTGTGTTTCGAGAACCCGCCCCTCGGAGGGAAGCAGTCGATCTTTGCGCGGGGGGCTTTCGCCGACGCCTGAGTAGTCGAGCCTGAGCGATGGAAATCCTTCCTCAGCC
>JBDGYW010000551.1:0-4808 GCA_039588935.1 Gemmatimonadota bacterium
GAAACCGAATATGAAATATTTTGAATAGTCAAATTGCCGGTTTATGTTCGATTAACCATTTTTCATCGCATATTGGACAGCGAATTTCCTCATTGGTATGGTTATGATCCAAAAAATAGCTTTTATGAGTCCTACCTTGAGCACGGCCAAGGCCTTCTCAGCTTCCGCCTTGTAGTCATAATATTGATACTTGGTCTGGTACTGTGCGCGCTCTGGCAGCTTGTGCCTGTGCTGCATCGCACCTTCCAACGCCTGGGCCGCTCCGGCCTGGTCGTTCGCCAGCAGACTGATTCCGTAACGGATGAGGTGCGCGTAGGCGTTGGTTGGATCGGCCTCAACCGACGCCCGAATGGCAGTCAATGCAGCCGGGAAGTCTTGGTCGACAGTCAACGCCACGTACGCTTCCACCAGATCGCGATACGCCGTTTCGGATGACGTGAGTCGGTCGGCAACCGGAAGATCCTCAACGTCGTCGATGTGCTGCTTCGGAATACCGAGGTCGTGCTTGAGCACCACGCTCACTTCGTCCGCAACTGCGAACACGTCGGTACTGAAGTAACGTCGCTCACTGAGCAGCTTGGCACGTCGGGTTTCGTATAGCTGCACCGTGACTTCCACCGCAGTATCCGTGACCGCGAACGAGCCCGTCACGAAATACGGCAGGTTGTTGTCGTCGGCGAGCTGCCGCATGAGCGTGAGCGGGATATCCAGCCCCGTGGGGTAACCTGCTCTACGGAGGTCCTCCGTCATGATTTCGCTACCCGCCGTCTTGATGAACAGGTCCTGTCCTAGATCGGCCTCAACCGCCATGGGAATCCCGTATTGCAGCCAATCAGTTGCCGAGTCACTTGCCTCGTTCGCAAAGGAATACACCGCCAGTCGCTTGCGGAATGCGGACTTCGGAACGACCCGCTCCATCGTGTTGCCGTCTTCGTCCTCGACCACAACCCGCGTCGTGGCCGCGCCGAGATCTTTGGCTCCAAAAGCGAGCCAGAGAATAACCCCCGAGGCAACAAGGTTCGCCGCGACGGCCATGTTGAGCTGTTGCCTGCCGGCTGATGCCTGTGATCCCCAGTAGTAGGCAATGAGTGCCACGGCCGGGAGCAGCGACGCCAGTGCGGCGAGGCCGAACACGGGCAAGTGCGGAGACAGAATGAACCGGTTGACCGCGAAGTCGAGGCTTAGAAAGACAAAAGCCGTCGCCAAGACGTACGCGCCAACCACTTGCGGCACCCGTCGTTGGACGAGACCGGACCACGAGAGCCTACCGCCCGCTCGTTGTTGAGTTCCCGAGAGCGCACCGGCAAAATCCCTGGTCGTGGTGAACCGATCGGCCGGAGCCTTCGCCATAGCTCGTTGGATCTCAGCAGCGATCTCGGGATTGACCGTCGACCTGAGGATGGACACGTCGGGCGGTGGCGCCGCCATGTGCTGCTGTATCAGGCTCTGAACGTTGCCCCCAGCGAAAGGAGGTTGCCCGGAGAGCATTTCGTACGTGACACAGGCGAGCGCGTAGATGTCACTCCTGCCGTCCACCTGTTCACCGGCTGCCTGCTCAGGACTCATGTACGACGGAGTGCCCACGGCTATACCGGTCGAGGTCAGTTGTTCTTCGCCCACTGCGCTCACAGCCTTGGCGATGCCAAAATCGGCGATTACGGCGTGGCCGGTCTCTAACATCACATTCTCAGGCTTTATGTCACGGTGGATAACGTTGTGGTCGTGAGCGTAGCCCAGCGCATCGGCTATTTCACTTGTGATTCTTACCGCATCGTCGATCGGTAGTTGCTTCTCACGGTTCAGGCGATCCCTGAGTGACTCGCCTTCAACCAAGGGCATGACGTAGTACAGCGAACCGTTTGCCTCACCTGAGTCGAACACTGGCAGAATGTGTGGGTGTGTGAGGTTGGCGGCGATCTCGATTTCACGGAGGAATCGTTCCACTCCTAATGTGGCAGCCAACTCCGGCCGCAGAACCTTCACCGCAACTTTGCGGTGGTGTTTCAGGTCCTCGGCGAGGTAGACGGTGGCCATGCCACCGCTACCGATCTCCCGCTCAATCGTGTAGCGGTCGGCGAGTGCTGCTTTCAGGCGGTCCAGAACAGCGTCGGGCATCTGGGTTGACTCCGAAGGTCGAGCTCGGACACAAGAATACGGCTCAGTTCACCTGTTGGCCAGAGCCTGGGAGGAACCCGAGGCCCAGCCCGGTCATGCGAACTTCGAACGTCGAACATCCAACGTCTAATGTCCAAGTGGTTCGGTTGGGCGTTGGATGTTCGTTGTTGGGTGTTGGATGTTCTCTCTCTTTGACCACGGGACTTTCACCAACGCCACATTGGCTGTTGAGTAAGCGTACAAGCTGGCGCCCAGACGGGCAGAGGATTGCTAATCCTCGGTGCACCCCACGGCCGCCAGCGGCGGAAGTTCGTCAAGAGCTCCTTGCGACGTCAAAGAAGCCGAGGCATGTTCCTGCCCAGACACAGCTGATCCAGGCCGGTGGCTCTGAGGCCTCCGCCGCCGCTGCAGGAGGGGCTGTCATGACACGGATCTCGCAGGCGTTCACCGTGGTGGTGCTGCTTACGTTCGAAGCACCGTTGCACGGGCAAGATACTAACCAGGTCACAGACGGTGGCACGGCCGTGGCGGCAGGTTGTGAGTCATGACGGACGCACGAGCACCCAGAGCGACTAGGCACAGTGAGGTGAAACGCGCGGAGCTCCTCTTGGAGCTCTACGTCAGGGCGCCGGTACTAACCGACAAGGAACTGTACGACTATGCGCTCGACAAGGCGGTCGAGCTAACCGGAAGTACCATAGGGTTCTTCCATCAAGTGGCCGAAGATCAGGATACGGTCATTCTCACCACCTGGAACGCTGCAGCCCTGGAGAACTGCGACGCTGCCTACGACACGCATTATCCGGTTGCCGAGGCGGGGAACTGGCTCGACTGCGTGCACCAGGGCAGCCCAGTTATCTACAACGACTTCCCGAATTCCCCCAACCAGAAGGGTCTTCCGGAGGGCCACACCCCCCTGAAGCGATTCATGAGCGTTCCCGTCATGGAGGGAGACAAAGTTCGCTACATCTTCGGCGTGGGAAACAAACAAGAGGATTACGGGGAGCACGATGTCGTTCAGACTCAACTGATCGCGAACGAGCTCACCAAGATCATGATGCAGCGCAGGGCGGAGTTCGCGCTGAAGGAGAGCGAGGAACGATTCTCGCTGGCGACGCGGTCGGCCGGGATCGGTGTGTGGGACTGGGATGTGAAGCGGAACGTGCTGCTCTGGGACGACAAGGTGTACGAGCTGTACGGAGTTAAGCGGGAGGACTTCTCCGGGGCTTACGAGGCGTGGGCAAGCACGGTCCATCCGGATGACTTGGTGAAAGCCGACGCGGAAGTGCAGATGGCGCTCACGGGTGAGCGGGACTTCGTATCAGAATTCCGTGTTATCTGGCCCGACGGATCCATACGGCACATTGAGGCGCTTGCCGACGTGTACCGGGATGAGAACGGCGAGCCGGTCAGAATGATCGGAGTGAACTGGGACATCACCGAGCGTCGGCAGGCGGAAGATGAGTTACGGCGGCACAGGGAGCATCTCGAGGAGCTGGTCGCCGAGAGGACTGCGGCCCTCGAGGAACGGCAGCGTCGCATCAGGACTCTGGTCGAGAACGCACCGGGCGTAACCTACCGCTGCCTGCTCGACAGCGACTGGACGATGTTGTTCATCAGCGAAGCGATCACGGAGCTCGTGGGTTATCCCCCGTCAGACTTCATTGGTAATGCCGTTCGTACGTTCGCAAGCGTAATCGATGCAGAAGATCGCGACCGAGTAGAGCGGGAGGTGACGGAAGCCGTTCGGAACAACGAGCCTTATGTGCTGGAGTATCGCATCCGGCATGCGGACGGTGGCACTCGTTGGGTACTGGAGCGGGGGCGGCAGGAGCGCGGAGAGGCGAACGAAGGGGTACTGGACGGATTTGTCTTCGACATCACCGATCGTAAGCGCATGGAGCAGGAACTCTTCGAGGCAAAGGAGCAAGCCGAGCAGGCAAACCGGGCCAAGAGCACGTTCCTCGCCAACATGTCACATGAGATCCGTACGCCGATGAACGCCATACTCGGCTTCTCGCAGTTGATGGAGCGGGATCGCTCGCTGCCGACCAGCCACCGCGAGAACGTCCACGCAATACTGCGGAGCGGTGAGCATCTACTTGCTCTGATCAACGACACGCTCGACATGTCGAAGATCGAAGCCGGACGGATGACGAATCGGCCTACGGACATCGACCTGCACGGCCTGCTCGGCGACCTCGAGACGACGTTTCGCGTCCGAACCGATGAGGAGGGATTGAGCCTCGCCCTGGACATCGACGCGGATGTGCCACGTTACGTGCGATGCGATGAGGGCAAGCTCAGGCAGATCCTCATCAATCTGCTCGGGAACGCCGTGAAGTTCACCGACGAAGGCGGAATCAGCGTGCGCGCGAGTGGATTGCGGACTGATGGGAAAACACGGTTGGTCATCGACGTGGCGGACAGTGGTCCCGGCGTAAACCCTGAGGATGCCGAGCGGATCTTCGAGCCATTCGAGCAAACAGGGGCCACGATACGCACCGGCACCGGTCTAGGTCTCCCGATCAGTCGCCAGTTCGCGCGTCTCATGGGAGGCGACCTGACCATCAGCAGCGAAGCCGGTCAGGGAAGTGTGTTCCGGTTGGATCTCCCGATCGAGGAATGCGAGGCGCCGGAGAAGCAAATGCGTACCAGGCGTGTGGTCGGCCTCGAGGTCGGACAGCCGCGCT
>JBDGYW010000552.1:0-4802 GCA_039588935.1 Gemmatimonadota bacterium
TAGAGCCATTTCACCGGCACGCTCGTATGCAGATCGCGCTTCGGTGAGTCGACTCGCAGTTCGGAGAATACGCGCCTGGCTAAGGAATGCAGCGACCTCATCATCCCCATCGCAGCCGTCACTCAATCGGAGCGCTGTTTCGATCACGTCGAGCCCTTCACGGAAGCGGAGCTCGTCTTCGAGGCGACACGCAAGTGCCAGGAGTGGGGGGAACAGCATACGCCGGTTGTTCGACTCCAGAGCCGCTTGGGCCACCCGCGTCACTTCGTACAACATGGACGTGAGTTCCGTCTCCGGCCGAATGTCGGCTACGAACGCGCGCGTCGATGAACACTGATACTCGAGTGCGTCGCGACTGGAGCTGTTCGCATCGATGGCGAACTGGTCGACCAGCCGCAGAACCAGAAAAGAGCCAAGCCCCAGGCCCCCATCGGCTTCGCCTTCCCCAGCCGCCCGCTCCAGAAACGGCGTGTGCAAGCCCAGGTTTGGGGCTGGCTGCGGCGCGGTCAGTGTGTCTATCGAGTCCACCTTAGAGTCTCCTCGCGACTGCATGCACGCTGGTCTTGGCAAGTATGGCCTACCTGTGACCGCACGGCAAGGGCAACACTGAAAATGCAGCACAGGTCGTGCCAGCTTTGCGATGGCGGTCTTCGGATATTGTTCGCGTTTTTTGGGTTAGCCATCACATCTGCGTGTCACATATGGTGCTTGAATGCGACGAGGCTTCACTATGGTCGAAATGGCGATCGTCTTGTTAGTGATAGGTGTAATGGCCGGTTTGGCCACACCGCGGCTAGCCGGGTACGTCGATCGACTCGCCGTCCGCAGGGCAGGAGACGAGACCGCGGCTTTCTACGACAGGGTTCGGATCGCCGCTGTCTATCGAGCTGCTCGCGTGAGGGTAAGCTTCTTCGGCGATTCACTGGTTGCGGTAGCCGAGGGCGCCGCTGACTCAATCGTGTGGCGAACTCCGGGGCCGACCAAGCACGGTGTGGCCCTTACCACGTCGCGGCCCGAAATTAGGCTTTACCCAAATGGCCTGGGTTTGGGCGCAGCCAATACGAAACTGGTCTTTCGCCGGGGCGCGGCAGCGGACTCCGTGACGATCTCTCGACTGGGGCGTCTTCGGAGGTGGCCGTGAAAGGCAGTGGTCGTGGCGACTACTCGTGCTCTTCGTCGTTAATGAACACGAGTGTCTTGCGACTGTCGACTGCGGAACTCATGGCGTCCAGAACCATCGGGTCTACGATCTTCCCTGCGAGGTGACCCATCTGATCCACGGCTTCTTCGGGTGTCATCTTTTCCTGGTATGGTCGTGCGCTCGTCAGAGCGTCGTAGACCTCTGTGGCGCAGATTATCCGGGCACCAAGCGGTATTTCCTCCGCCACGAGCCCGTCCGGGTATCCGCTGCCATCCCAGTGCTCATGGTGGTTTCTGATGTAAGAGACAATCGGGCCCAAATGCTGAAGTGGCGACAGAATTTGCCACCCGATCAGGACGTGTTGTTTGACGTGTTCGTACTCTTCGTCGGTGAGCGGGCCTTTCTTGTTCAGAATTGACTCCTGAACGCCAATCTTTCCCAAATCGTGCAGGCGCCCGGCCATACGGACGTCTTCCACCTCGTCATCTGTCAAGCTCAGATGGTGTGCTACCGATGCGGCGAAAGCGGCGACGCGAGCCGAATGTCCGGCCAGGAACGGGTTTTTTGCCTCAAGCGCGTTGACCAGCGCCTCGAGGGTCGCGATGGTCAGCTGCTGTTGCTTGTCTCGTTCCCGTTCAACCTCTTGGGTGCGGCGCTGGACTTCTTCCTTTAGCCAGGCTGAGATTTCGCGATTCTGCATCACCGTATCCCTGCGCTTCAACGCTCGTTCTATGGCGTTGCTCAGGTCGGTGAGTTCGATGGGCTTGGTGAGATAGTCGTAGGCTCCTCGTTGCATGCATGTAGCGGCAGTGGTCGCGTCTGTCATCGCACTCAGCATCAGGATTGCCAGGTCCGGTTCATGGTCAAGCATTTCCGGTACTAGGTCTACACCACTGATTCCCGGCATGCGCACGTCGAGCAGTACTAACGCATATGATCCGGCACGTATTTGGTGCAGCGCCTCTTCCCCGTTGGCAGCCTCGCCCACGCTGTATCCACGAGTTGAGAGATAGCGCGAGAGCGCGTCGCGCACCGAGTCCTCATCGTCGACCACCAGCACATTGTGGGATTGCTGTTCTGTATCTGATGAATTCACTGAACGGGCTCTCCGCGGTTCGAAGCGATCAGGGCCTGTGCTGGCCGAGCGTTCTGGCAGCCTGGCGACTATAGAGTAGAATAACCGCGATTGCCTGCTTTGCAACGAGCAGACTCCATTTGAGGAATGGACCTTATGTGCGGATGAAGCGTAGATAAGTTACCCTTCTTGAGAATGTAGGTAGCACTCGCTTCATGCGTGCCGGACGTCAGTTGCCTTCTCCATCAGTCGCACGGCGCGCCTCCGCCAGGAAGGCGTCTATTGACCTTTGGTGGAGCAGATATTCTCGTCTATTGGTGGTGGCTTCGACAGTGTAGTCCCTGAGGAAACGCCGATAAGCTTCAAAGACGGCGGCAGAGTCGCCCATTGCCCCTGCAGCCGCCTTTCGCAGGGTGGTGGCGAGAAGATGACCTGGTACAATTGCTTGGAGGGTGTCTGCCATCGCTAGCATGCCATCGTGGTCGCCAAGCGCACCGCGCAACAGACCGACGTGGTATAAGGCGTCAGCATCCAGGCTGTCGAGGTTGGCGTATGCGCCCAGGGCCATGGGTGCATGGAAGCCCACCTGGGCCGTGTCACCGCGTTCCAGAGCGACCATCACGACCTCGAATAGGCCATCGGCCTGCTCGAGCGGTGTCATGTTACTGATGTCGGGTGCCCCGATGCTGGAACGAGACGTCTGGCCCGTTCCCGCAGTGACAGGTGCTGAAGGACCACTCCTGACTGCAAGCACCAATATGGAAACCACGACTGCGGCCCCGGCAATCACCCAAGGTAGCTTGAGGGAACCAATCGAGGACGACTGGGATCCAGCAGGGGCCCCGCATTCATGGCAAAAATGTGCGCCAGGTGAAAGTACGGCTTGGCACTTGGGGCATTCGTTCTCGCGGATTGCCGCACCGCAAGCGTGACAGAACTTCCCGGTGCTTGTCGCCCCGCATTCGGGGCACGTACGCGGAGGCAAATCTGAGACCATGGCTTTGCGTGACAATGGATCCTCGATGCGATTCCGGAATCTGCAATATAAAACGGCGAACCGGAGTATGTGGATGAAAAGACTGTGGAGTTGTGCGGCGCTCTTCCTATTTCTGGGAACGGTTGCGTATGAACCGGCGTGGTCCCAGGAGGTGCGGGCAGTAACGGGCTATGTGCGATCCGCTATGGACAGCTCCGCGCTGAGTGGTGTGCATGTGACGGTGGTGGGCTTTCCGTCGCTTGTCTTGAGCGACAACGAAGGACGTGTCTTCTTTGGCAACCTGCCGAGATCAGAGTTGCGCATTGCCTTTGAACGCATTGGTCTGTTTGCCGACACGGCGACCATTGCGGCGGATTGGACCACGTTCACCGTGTACCTGCGAGCGCTACCTGTGTACCTGGAAGCTGTGCGTGCGGGTCCGGCTCCCGTAGCGCGGGAGCGATTTGAGACACTTGTTCAGGTGAGTACGGTCACCTTGGATCCGGTGGAAATCGCCAGGGCACCCACGCTGGCGGAACCGGACCTGGTCAGAGTTGTTCAACTACTCCCCGGTACGGTGGCCAAGCATGACTACACGGTTGGATTCAACGTGCGTGGTGGTGAGGCCGACCAAAATCTGGTTCAGCTCGACGGTGTACCGGTGTTCAATCCCAGCCACTTGGGGGGGCTGTTCAGCACTTTCGACAATTCTGCGGTGAGTAGAGTCGACTTCTTGGCTGGAGGATTTCCGGCCAACTTCGGAGGTCGGCTAAGCAGCGTGCTCGATGTCCAGCTGAAGCCAGGCAACGAATCCGGGAGCGAAGTACACGGCAGTGTATCGGCGCTCTCCAGCAAGCTGCTCGTAGAGGGTCCGATCGCGAATTCCATTTCGTACATGGTGGGTGCCCGGCGTACCTATGTGGATAAACTGCTATCACCGTTCGACCGCAATCTCCTTCCCTACTACTTTGCAGACGCCCTGGGCAAAGTCACGGCCGTTCTACCCACGAGGGGCACAATCTCGCTAACTGCGTACTGGGGTCGTGACGTACTGGATCTTTCTTGGGTTGATGATGAGGAAGGGCGAGAGGGCATCGATCTAGAGATCGACTGGGGGAACCGTCTTGCCGGCTTGGTCTACCGGCAGCCCATTGGCTCGATGGAGCTGGTGCAGCACTTCAGTGTGAGCAAGTTCTCGACCGGTATTGGCTTGGAGCCTGACATCCAGCGGCTGGACAACTCTGCGCAGGTGCTGACGGCGCGAACGACGCTTGCCGTGTCGCCGGGTCGCACGCATGACATCAACCTCGGCGCTGAGTACGAGAGTTACGCGATGGACTACGACATGAGCAGCACAGCGCTCGAGACGAACTCCTATACTCTCAGATATCGGCCGCGGGTATTCTCTGCCTTTCTCGATGACCAATGGCGTCCATTCGAGCAACTCCTGGTCCGTCCTGGAGTCCGTCTAATCAGTGTCTCGGGGGGGGCGGATGTATTGGCGGTTGAACCGAGGTTCGGTTTCAAGGCTTTTTTGACGAAGAATTTTGCGCTCACCGGATCTGCAGGCCGTTTCCACCAAGCCGTGCACTCCATTCGCGATCAGAGTG
>JBDGYW010000553.1:0-6368 GCA_039588935.1 Gemmatimonadota bacterium
CCAGCGCTCCTACGAATTCGGAATCCGACTTGCGCTGGGTGCCAACCCGCGAGGACTCGTTCTCTCGATCATGCTGGGTGGCGTCAAATTGGTAGCTGTGAGTGTTGTTGTGGGGACAGCAGTCGCATTGATGTTAGCGCGCTTGTTGGAGGCAACGCTGTTCGAGGTACGCACGGCCGACCCGTTTACATACGGTGCGGTTGCAGCTGTATTGGCGTGTGTGGCTCTACTCGCATGCTATGTGCCAGCGCGCAGGACCGCCGCCGCCGACCCCGTGGCCACGCTCAGAACGGAATGAAGGTGATGGAAGATCGCGCGCCAAACGGAAAACCCTCCTAGATGGGGTGAATGCATTTGGAGGCCGGGCGCTCCGATGCGGAACATGGTGACCGTCAGAGTGCACAAGGTGATGTCAACTTAACGGTCCTCGGGTGAAGCCGAAGTCGGGGTGGTTGGGATTGCTCAGCCCGCCGTAGCCGCACTCCATTCTTTGAAGGACCGGCTGCGCAACAACCGGTAGTGTGCTGACCGTAGCAGATGCCGCGCCAACCTGAAGAGGTTTTGCACCACTCCGTGGACCGACAGAAACCGCAAAGCTTGACCAGCTGACTTGTTGCGTAGCAGAGCGAGCATCGCCGGAGGCGAGCGCAGCTCCACCCTCGCATCAAACGTTCTCGTTGTCGCGTCGGCTGAAAAGAGACTTCAGGTCGATTGTTGGCATACTGTCGCGTGTCGTGGGCCACGGAAGGCATGACACTCTAAAGCGCTGCCGCGTAGCTCCTCAGCTTGTCTGTCACCAGCTGCCACGGTTCGCTTCCTTGTCCCTTCAGTAGCGTGCGAAAGAACCGTTTGGCGGCACGGGCGTTGCGATTTCGTTGAACCAGGATGTCGATCAAATCCCCGTCTTGGTCTACCGCCCGCCTTTGACAGTGTCGCTCACCCCTGATCTTCACGAAGGCCTCGTCCAGGTGCCAAACGTCGCCGAGCCGACCCTGGCGATGCTCGAGCTTTCGTGCTTACTCGGGCCCGAACTTCCCACACCACTGTCTGACGGTCTCGTAGGAAACAACAATCCCGCTTCGCCAGGAGTTCCTCGACGTCGCGGAAGCTCATACAGAATCTGTGATACAGGCAAATGGCGTGACTGATGATCTCAGGAGGAAACCGGTAGCCATGATAGCAGTTCGTTTTCGTTTTCATCGGCAAAACGTGGCGAGCACCGGCTCAAGTTGACAATACCGTGCGTTGGGCTGTCTGCAAATGCGATGCTATCTTGCTGGTGTTGATGACGATGCCAGAGGCCACATTCCGAATGGAGGGGTGGTCGCCGTGCACTTCCCCGATGACGTGGCTCCGCTATTGACCAGGATGCCGGAAGCTCTAAAGCACCACCTTGGCCAGACGTTGGTTGGTGTCTATGTGTATGGGTCGGTGCTGGACTCAGAGTTCGATCCCGCCCGAAGTGATGTCGACTGCATCGCCGTGACCGAACGCGCATTGAACGAGCTTGAGTTTCGCCAAGTCGATTCCTGGCTGAAGAAGGCTGCTGCAGCCGATCCGTGGGTCGAACGTCTACAGATGTCTTTCTTGATCAAGGCAAGCGTTTTCAGCGAGAGCAAGGTTTCTATGAGCGCGGCGGCACTCTGTGGGGTGCTGCACCCGAGTCATTCATTCCGAGAATCACCCCAGAGATCTTTCGGCAGGCACTGATCCGCGAGGTAGGCTATCTTCAATCCGGCTTGTGCGATGCGCCTTTGGGTGATATGCAACAAAATGAATCATATCGAGTATATGCAATCCTGACGCTCTGCAGGATCCTGTACTCACTACGAACCGGGAAGGTTACATCCAAAACACGTGCTGCTCGTTGGACACTTGATCATGTGACAGACCATTGGCACGGCCTGGTCTATCAGGCGTTGGGGAGCGGCGAACGACACACACTGCCTGCCCACCTGCTGTGCGAATTCGTTCAGTATGTGCGCACTCAACTTCATTCCGCGCCACTGGTCATCCCAAGTGTCAACAACGCGTAATTCGCCTCCACAGACTGGATGTGTATTCCGTCAGCAGTGGTGAGACAGTTTAGATTCGAGTTCAATGGACGCTTTGAGGTAGAATGCTGTACCAGCTCAGACTTGAGTTGACAGGTTCCCTCTTCTGCGTCCGATCTGGGCGCTCATCCTCTCCTGAACGATGGTCCTGCCGTCAAGGAAGGTCGCCATCGGAGTCCTCCCCTGACACTGCTTACCCTGGTGGTGTGCTGCTCGCCGTATTCGGTGACGAAGCGATCCAGATCGTTATGTAACTCCTCCAGTGACGGGTAAATCTTACGCCGGAATGCCACCTCGTAAAACTCGTCCAGCACCGTCTTGTGAAAAAGCTCACAGATCCCGTTGGTCTGCGGATGCCGGGCATTGGTCTTGGTATGCTCGATCTCATTGAGCTGCGGATAGATCTGGTACGGATGTTTGTCCGGTTCTTAGTGGTCTTGGCTTTGCCCACTATCGTTCCAGATGCGTCCGTCTTTGATCACGAGTTTCTCCGCGAGGAGCAAGTCCGGCTCATCGAGCACTTCGTAATCAAGCAGCACCAGGTTTGCGCGTTTTCCGACCTCAACGGAACCCACGCTGTCATCTATGCTCATTGCCTCCGCGCCGTTCAAGGTCGCTATGCGCAGAACTTCGACCATTGGGATACCGAGTTCGTGTAGAAGCAACATCTCCGACAACACAGCCTTACCGGGGTCCATCCAATCGGTGCCGATCGCGAGCCTGATTCCTCTGTCATACATCTGCTTCACGTAATCGGCCAATATCCGGTAACCGGCTACAGAACGCTCGAGCTGTTGCGATGAAAGCCCCTCAGTGCGGTCGAACGCCCCCACCGAAGGCGTTGTAAAGTACGTGAGTCCAAATCGCTGTGCGAAAAGGTGAAGTGTTGGGACCACCGTAGAACCGGTCACGCCAAGCCTATCGATCAGCCCGTGCACAGCCTCATTGCCTCGCCCCAGGTGGTTGAAGTACTCCATCACTCCGACATAGAACAGTCCATCATCGGTCTGACCGAGTAGTTGACGCGCGCTGCGCCATACCTGCACGAATTCCTCCTCGTTCATGGCGCCAACGCCGACCGTGTACGCGTGCTCAAGACTCCTGAGTCCGACATCGATCACAGTGTTGAGAGGAGCGACATGATAGTCGATGTGCCCTGTCACGTTCAATCCCAAGGCCTGAGCCTCATATAACGCTCCCTTCAGTTCGGGTAGGCGCAGCCTCCAGTACAGCTTGATGTGACGGATGCCAAGCCCGTGCAATTCTCGCACTTTGCCGGCCGCATCTGCTGAATCGCGCACGACGGAGTGTGACGCCGGAGGTAGTCTATCGTCCTCTTGCGACACAAGCGCTCCACCGACGGGGTAGAAGTCAGGTGCACTTGGAGAGGGTTCCATCCAATTCAACAGCATAGGCATGTCTTCCTCTGAACTACCCATGTCGCGGACCGTCGTTACGCCGTACGGCAAATACTCGGCGGCAAATCTCTCACGGTATTCGGCGATTGAATCGGCGTGCATCGAAAGGTGGGTGATAAAGCCTCCGCCTGACGTTACCGAGTCTCCGAGGATGTACTCCGTGTGATGATGAACATCAATGAAGCCCGGCACCAACAACCGACCATTTGCCTCCACAACATTTGGACTGGTCGGTAATGATCTGCGTGAGCTCCGGATATCAGCAATCAATCCATCATCGATCATTACGGTCAGTCCACGTTCGACGACTCCGCTCCGAACATCGAGAATCGAGCAGTTGTCAATGATCAGACTTGCAGGCTGAGCAGTGCATCCTGTGACTAGAATGAAGACGCACAATGGCGCTAACAGATATTGTGTCATGGGTGTCCCGAAGGGGCTGGGAGTGCGCGAGTGGATCATTCGCGAGTCCTGTCCATTGCTGCCGTGAGAACGGCCATTGGAAAAGTGGGCGTGACTCGTGCGCCTGACCTCCCACAGCAGGGCATTCGAGTTTCTCTCATCCAACCATCACCTCTCTCTGCTGATGCTGTCGGAATAACCGCTTCTTTCAAGGAAATCGCTGAAGTCGGTAATGGAGAGGATTTCTCGAACCGCCTCAGCCTTGTCTACCGCACCTTCGTAAAAGGATTGCACTATCCGCGCTCCCACGACATAACCGAGATCGACCGGCTGCTCGGGGTCCTCGGGTCTCGAAAACATCCAATCTCCGGGCAGGCGCTCGTTCATGTCTGTTTCGAATCTGGTCCAGATCTCCGATTCGTGAGCGAGCAGATAATCGTATGCGGCCTGCTTCGCGTATTGACCTGTGCTCAGGTAGGTGAAATACTCTGCTGTGCCCTCTCGAATCGAGAGCGCCAACAGACTCATCTTCGGCCCGAATATCTGCATGTATTCTTCCATTCCCACCGCCAACGCCTGCTGCACGTGGACAGTTTCGTGCACTATGACCAGCCTCAACACTGAGGGGTCCTCAGCCAGTTCACTGATGGCTAGGAGTAGCCCGTGCTCTGATGGTTCAGCTTGGAGTCCAGCATGGCCTGTCCCGACGAAGTAGTAAACGGGAACGAAGGATGTGTTCGGAGTCACCCTATTCATTCCCGAGAGGGCTTCGCGGATCGCTGCCTCTTGGGATGCTAACTGCACTCGCAGCCCAGTGAGTTCGGTGAAACTGGCCCTATCCGCACGAATCGCTTCAAGGAAGTCGACCGCCTCGAACTCTCTTGCTCTTACATATTCAGCAAGCCCCACCGATGCCTCGTCGAGGTACTCTCTGCTGAGTACAGCTATCGAGTCAGTCTCGCTTTCCATCATTTCCAGCGCGCGTACGAAATTCGTAACGTCGTCATAGCTCAACACGACTTCGTGTGGATCATGTGTGATCTCGCATACTAGCTGTGCTGCGGCATCAGTGGAATACACACTCACTCCAAGGATCATGACAACGAAAAGGCTCGATCGGTGTTTCATGGTGTCCTCGCTTGTTGGTTATTCCACCAAGGACTGCATTGTCCATACAGCTCCCAATCGTTCATGCAGCTTGTGCTTACTCCACCGCCTCACGGGTTTGGACCATTCGTCTGCTGCGACAGCACTGAAGTGTAGTGTGATGATTGGGAATCTCCCGGAACGTATCATGCGTAGTCGAGACGCTCCGAGAGTCTAGCGAGCTCAGCGCGTAGTGCAGCCAGTTCATCCTGCAATACGGCCGGATCCTGGGTCCCGTGGCGTATCCGGTGTGCTAGGGCTTCTCCGATCGGACCGATGTTAACGATGCTGACGGCGCCGAGGCCAGCCAACAGCCACGACAGTGTGGGCGCGAGGTGATATAGGAACTGTGACCAGTGAAAGGCCCAACTCACACTGCCTGCTGCGACGTACAGATCTGCCGAGCGGCCAAGATGATACATCTTGACATACTCACGTTGCGACAGCGTCCGAGTCAACTACGACGGGGCAAAGCCAAGTAACGAGCCGTGAGTTGCGACTGGGCGTCACGAGTGAAATGGTAGCAGTAGGCTGTCGCAGCAAGGATTCCGACGCTTTCGACAGATCATGGGACTGTCCCGTCGGTCGGCGTTGGTCCAGTGCCCGCGCGTTCACATGGACGCCTTGCCGGAGAATACAACGGGGTGGTCACAACCCGTGCTGCACAGTTGGCCCCGGAGCATCGGACAAACCTTGAGTTGATGCTGTGTGTGCAGCTTGATGACGATTCTGGTGCGCGTGTCCTGGCGGTGCATGCCACCTCTTGGAACAGTGGCACCCCAATCCATTTCGCCATGAGTTCTCACGTGCGTCTCTCTTGTTCGGGAACACCGTAGGGTCAAGAGGTGTCATGTTAGATGCAATTTGGCGAGTATACCGAAGGAGGTTATGGGAGAGGAGCGTGCCTTCTTCGCTCTGAAAAACCATCAGCGGACCGGGGAGGAGATATGCGAGCGATACGCGGTAAGCCTGTGAGGCCTGGCGGCACCTCTGCTGCCGTCCCCGCCGGAATTCTGGTTGCAGTTCTCCTGTTTTTCGCGAACAGCGCCGAGACAGAAATCGAGCTGCGGGGGATCCAACCCGGGGCGACATCGGAAATGATACTCATCCCCGCCGGAGAGTTTCTTATGGGCTCTGACACCGATGGGGACCATTCCCCTGCCCACATGGTTCGCTTGGATTCGTTCTACTTGGATGCCTACGAGGTAACGAACGCCGAGTACTATGAATTCTGTAGGGCTACCGAACACCGACTTCCCGAGTTCTGGGGAATCGAGGCACGTCGATCCGGACCTAACTACCCCCGTCATCCCGTGGTGGGGGTCAGCTGGCAGGACGCGTCGGAATA
>JBDGYW010000554.1:0-4785 GCA_039588935.1 Gemmatimonadota bacterium
AAGGGCCAGTTTTGACCGGCCGGAGAGAGCTTCACGTACTTCACCGGACGTCACACCTCTACGTAAGAGGCCACGCGAAGCTATTGAGATCTTTGATGTTTCTTCCGACACGACAATCACAACGGCATCCGTCTCCTCGGAAAGCCCGAGCGCCGCTCTATGACGTGTGCCCAACGACTTGTCCGTAACAGGGAACTGGGTCAAGGGCAGCACCGCGCCCGCAGCCAGGATCTGATTCCCCCTCACTATCACTGCCCCGTCGTGGAGTGGCGAATAAGGCGTGAAGATTGTCGCGAGGAGGTCGGCCGATGCAGCAGCCTCCATTTCGGTACCCGACTCGATGTAGTCGTTGAGGGGAACCTCAGCCTCGACGGCGATGATAGCCCCGGTTCCATTTCGCGCCAATCGGCCCACCGCTTCCGCGATTTCATCAGCCACCGCGCGGTCATTCGCAGGGGTAATGAATCGGATTGCACGAGACCTACCCATGCGAGCCAGCGCCTGCCGCAGCTCCGGCTGGAATACCACCACGGCGGCAATGGCACCATAGGTAAATACAAACCCGAGAAGCTCTGTGATCAGGTCCAACCTGAGAATCACCGCCATGAAGTACACCAACACCAGAAAGATCAACCCGAGGAGAATCTGGAGTGCCTTGGTGCCCGCGAGAAACAACAAGAGCCTATAGATCAGGAACGCGACAATCAGGATCTCCACGACGTCGCGGAATCCCGGCGTGATGAATGGCAACGGCTCGAACTGCATTACATGCTCCTCAGGGCAGCGGCCACAGCGAGCGATTCTTTGACGCTCACAACGTCATGAACACGAAATAGATATGCTCCTCCGAAGAATGCCGCAACACAAGCGGCACCGGTGGCCGCATCCCGATCAGGTGTGTCCCTGCCGGTAATCGTCCCAAGGAAACGTTTACGCGACGGCCCGACCATGATCGGCAAGCCAAGCGAGGCCAAGAGTGGCAAACCCCGCACCACCTCGCAACTCTGCTCTGGGGTCTTCGCAAAGCCCAAGCCCGGGTCGATCACGATCTGTTCTCGAGTCACTCCACTACCTTCCGCAAGCTCAACCGCGGCCAGCAACTCGTTCGCAGTTTCTATCGTCACGTCTCCGTAGCTGGCATGATCGTACCCAGCCATCTCCGAGAACGATCCCCTCGAATGACTCAATATCAATCCAGCCCCTGCGTCCGCACAGACGCCAGCAATCCGAGGGTCGAGTCGAAGTGCCGAGACGTCATTCACTGCCCAAGCGCCTGCGTCAAGGGCCCGGTCCGCGATTTCCGACTTCACCGTATCGACGCTCACCGGCACCGAGGGAAAACTGCGAGCCAGGCGATTCAGAACCTGCTGCAGTCTCTGCCATTCCTCCTCAACCGGAACAGTCATGGGCCGACCCGGTCTGGTGGACTCGGCACCGACATCGATCATGTCAGCACCCGCTTCAAGGAGTTCCTCGGCGTGAGAAAACGCCAAATCGGGATCGAGGTAGTTGCCACCATCACTGAAGGAGTCCGGTGTAACATTCAGGATACCAACGACTATTGGCTTGTCGACCGTCATCGAGCCCCGCTCCATGCGCCAGGTTCGATGCTCTTCGGTGACACGCCGCAGGCAGGCCCCCAACTCTTGCGCCAGTAGCTCAGGTAGAGTATCGGCCCCTGCTCGAGCCAATCCCGCGAGCCGTGACGTCGATCCTGAAAGCACCACCCACCCTTCGCCGGAGACTACGTCCACCCCTCGAAGAAAGGCCGTTCGAGTCAGAACATCGTAGGAGTCGTCGTCGAGCGAGTCGAGAAGCAGAGTGAGAACACGAAGGCCCCGCGCAGTCGAAATCGCGTCGCCTTCGTCCATGCCCCGTCGCACCAGTGCTTCCCGAATTACTCCGGGATCACGCGATGCGAGGAACCGTGGCATTAAGCCCCGGCCGGCTCGGCTGGCGGAGTGCCCAACACACCGCTTCCGTCCGAGGCAGATTTCTCCTTGCTGCGCGGCTTCGGCAGCAACTGGTCGATCCCCTTGCCGGAGTCGTTGGGAGCAGGCAGTTCCTTACCCGCGACGATCAGTTCCACTTCCGTTCGGTCAAGCGTTTCGCGATCGAGTAACGCATTGGCCATGCGATGCAGGCTATCCATGTCATTCTTCAGGATCTCGCGGGCTCGATTGTACGACTCATCCAGTACCCGCTTCACCTCAGTGTCGACCAATTCGGCAGTCTTGTCGGACACTTCCCGGTGCTGCGCAAACTCCCGACCGAGGAAAACCTGGTGCTCTCTATCTCCTACGGCAACCGGTCCGATAGCGTCACTCATCCCGAACCTCATTACCATATTCCGCGCCAGCTCGGTGGCGTGTTGGATATCCTGAGCTGCGCCAGTGGTGATCTTGTTCTCACCAAATATGAGTTCCTCGGCTACTCGACCACCGTAAGCCGTGGCCAGCTTGCCGAGGATGAACTCTTTCGTATGGTTATGCCGATCCTGATCAGGCAACGAGAATGTCAAGCCCAACGCTCGGCCTCGCGGAACGATCGTAACCTTGTGCACTGGATCCTGACCTGGCACCCTCACACTCACGAGCGCATGTCCGGCTTCGTGGTAAGCCGTGAGTTCTCGTTCTTCGTCAGTTATCACCAGACTCTTGCGCTCAACACCAAGCATGACCTTGTCTTTTGCATCCTCGAGGTCTTCGATGTCAACGGCCGGTTTATCCCGCCGTGCCGCCAGCAGTGCAGCTTCGTTTACGATGTTGGCCAAGTCAGCCCCGGCGAGCCCGGGAGTCGCCTTGGCAATCGTATCGAGCTTGACGGTGCCACCCAAGGGGATTTTCCGAACGTGAACCTTCAAAATCATCTCACGGCCACGCACGTCAGGCATATCGACCACGATCTGGCGATCGAAGCGGCCGGGTCTCAGCAGGGCCGGATCGAGAACGTCGGGGCGGTTCGTTGCCGCCAACAGAATGACACCCTCATTCGACTCGAAGCCGTCCATCTCGACCAGGAGCTGATTCAGAGTCTGTTCGCGTTCGTCATGCCCGCCGCCGAGCCCGGCTCCGCGATGGCGGCCCACGGCATCGATTTCGTCGATGAAGATGATGCAAGGAGCATGTGCCTTACCTTGCTCAAACAAATCACGCACCCGCGAAGCTCCGACACCAACGAACATCTCGACGAAATCCGAACCCGACATCTGGAAGAATGGCCGACCTGCTTCACCGGCCACGGCGCGGGCAAGGAGTGTCTTGCCTGTGCCCGGGGGGCCAACCAGCAGAACTCCCTTTGGCAATCTTCCGCCCAGCCGTTGGTACTTCTGAGGGTCCTTCAGAAACTCAATTATCTCCTCGAGTTCTACCTTCGCCTCGTCAGCGCCCGCTACATCCTGAAATGTCACCTTGGGTGTGTCGCCCGTGAGCAGTTTCGCTTTGGACTTCCCAAATGAGAAGGCACGATTTCCGCCTTGCTGAACCTGGCGGAAGAAAAAGATCCAGAGACCTATCAGGATCACCCACGGGAGCATACTGAAGAGCAGCGTACCGATCGAGTCCTTGGGCTCCTTCGCCGATATCGGGATGTTCTGCAGCTCTATTCTTTCCAGCAGTATTTCGGAATCCTTGATGGGCAGGACGGTGCTGAACTGAATGACATCCCGGCTCTCAAATGCGATGCCCTGCTTGAAATCGCCTTCAATCGTCTTCCCATTGGTGATCTCGACCCGTTCAATATTGTTTCGTTCCAACTCGCCAGCGAACAGCGAGTATGGAACTTCGGTGTACTCCTCACGCCTATCCCCCAGCGTGTTCCAGAGAAACAGACCGAGAAGGAAGATGAGAGGCCAGAACATCAAGTTCTTACTCATCATCCCGAAACCCATCTTCTTTGGCGGTAAGCGTTCAGCCATCTTGTCCCTTCAGACTCGCAACAAACGGTAAATGACGGTATCTCTCATCGTAGTCCAACCCGTACCCGACCAAGAACTCACGTGGCGCCTGAAAGCCCACGAAACGCGGCTCGCATGCGAGAGCCGACGAAACCCGTTTGTGCAACAAAGTCACGATCTCGACGCTCCGCGCTTGTCGCTCACGAAACGCGTCGACCAACCGGTTGAGCGTCCGTCCTGTTTCCACCACATCCTCCACCAGGAGAACGTGATGCCCCCTCACATCCACTGTGGGGTCGTACAACAAGCGCACCAAACCGCTTGATTCCGTCCCTGACCCATACGACGAAACCACACAAAAATCTATCTTGTGAGGACGCTGAATACTCCGCACCAAATCGGCAAGGAAGATGAAGCTCCCTTTGAGCAAGCCGATGAGGAGCAGGTCCCCTGTCTCATAATACACACAAATCTCGTGCCCGAGTTCCGCAACCCGACGTTTTATCGTCTTCCCATCAAAAATGGTGGCACCGATTTCACCATCTGAGCGGGACTCTTGCACGTCAGCCGGCACTAGCCTCCAAGCGCACCGCACGATCACCAACATCGGGCACCGCCACCTTCGAGCGGCAGATGCCGGGAGCCCATATTACATCTGGCCCACGCGAAACAATGGGGAACCTGCATCGCTCCCCGGCAGGAATCCGCGCCTCCATCAATACCCGGCGCAGTTTTCGCGAGCCCACCCCGCCGAGCGGTCGGATCCGGTCACCTGCGCTCGGCGCCCTCACATCACAGAGTCCATACGTAATCCACGTCGCCTGGGAGTCACGCCGGCAAGATCCAGCTGCTTCAGCCCGCCAGATAAACTCCCACCCCCCCCACTGGAA
>JBDGYW010000555.1:0-4782 GCA_039588935.1 Gemmatimonadota bacterium
GCTGGTTCCGGCTGACGGAGCTACAACACACGTATGCCTCGTGTAACAATCGGCACGCTCTCGCAAACGCGCAGAACAGTCTCAAGTCCGACAGACTGTTAAGTTGACAATACCGTCGAGAATGCTGTCTACCGGTACAAGACGATCATCGGTCGAAGTATGCGAAGTCGAGCCTTCGCTGGGCAGCGCGTTGAAGTACAGCTGGCGAGCAGAATCCTCAACACGATGACCTGTCTTGGAATGGTAGAAGTTCGCAGCGCCGTCATCGGTCGTTGGAACGATTTCTCGTTAAGTAGGCACTGAGTTCGATCCAATATCCAATATCCCAGAACTTCTTTGCCGCCGCGGATGTTGAGGGAAGCACGAAGATGGCGGTATCGCCAATCGTCTCGTGTTGAAGTCCGTAACGAGGCGATTTGACGTCGAGAAACACTGACGCGGCCTTTTTGCCGTTGAACGCGAGCACGCGTGGAGCGAACCGCTCGATCTTCGCTCGAAGCGACACGATATCGAAGTCGCCTTTCGTTAAGCCTGAGTCCTGACCCCAAGTGTGTTTGGCGAGGTCGGTGAAGCCGATGCCGTATTTCACAACCGTTTTGAACTCGCATGGTTCGAGCGTTCTACGCGGAGTGAGACCAATCTCACGCAGTGTCTCCCAGAAACGATTCCCTGGACCGGCATAGTACGCGCATTCCCTGGCGGACGCGGTGCTGACAGCCGTGCCGCAGAAGACTACGTCGAGGTTGGGTTGGAGAACGTCGGGGAGAGTGTGGGAAAGCATCGGTCAATCAACGACGCGAGGCCGGCGAGTGCAAGGGCAACGCTGGAAGCGGATTCCGTAGTAGATTCCTGCTCGAGAATCGTCGCCGGAATTTGCGTCTACGACCGGAAGCGAAGCCGGTGGCCGCAACTCGAACAAGGAGCCGGTCCCAGTGCATCTGAAGGCTTTCTGCACCGCTGCGTTTGCAGTCGTCACACTCTCGGCGTTTACCCCGCAGCAGGAACCGCCGGCGAGCCAGTCGTACGATGTCCTCTTCCAGGGCGGTATGGTGCTCGACGGAACCGGGAACCCACCCTTCCCCGCCGACGTCGCCGTAGTCGGCGACAAGATCGTGCACGTGCTCCCCCGGGGTACGGCGATCCGTGCGGGGCGAACAATCGACATCTCCGGACGCATCATCGCCCCCGGCTTCATCGACATTCACACTCACACCTACGATGAAGTCACAGAGGACACTGTCTGGGAGGGAGAGGACGCCCAGCGATACTTCGCACCCAACTTCGTTTCCCAAGGGGTGACAACAGTTGTCTCCAACGAATGTGGGTACGGCACCACCGATATCGGGAAACAGAGGGGTATCCTGACCGACAACGGTACCGGTCCGAACGTCATCCTGTTGATCGGCCACAACGCCGTCCGGCGTACAGTGATGAGCAACGATTACCAACGGGCCGCCACACCCGACGAGATCGCGGAGATGCGGGCCTTGGTGCGGCAGGCCATGGACGACGGTGCTTTCGGGATGTCGTCTGGGCTCGAATACGTCCCGGCCATCTGGAGCACCACTGACGAACTGGTGGCGCTGATGGAGGAGATCGTTCCCTACGGCGGATTCTTCCAAGCCCACGAGCGGGCCTCCGGGTATTCCCCGATGTGGTACGTACCTAGCCAGGACGAGCCCGACCCGCCCTCGATGATCGACAACGTCCTCGAATTGATCGAGGTGGGAGAACGAACCAACGGTCGGATCATTGTCACTCATGTCAAGGCCCGCGGTTACGACTTTTGGGGCGGGAGTCGCTCGATCATCAACCTCATTTCGGGCGCCCGCGACCGCGGAGTGGACATATGGGCCGACGCCTATCCGTACACCAGTTCAGGCAGTGATGGGAGCACGGTGCTGATCCCGCGTTGGGCCACGGGGCGCGAAACACCTGCTACCACCCTGCGAGGCGTCCTCGAAGGCGAGGACCGCAAGGCCGACCTGATGCTGGATATCAATCACAACCTCAACTGGCGAGGCGGTGCCGAGAACGTGGTTGTCATGGACTATCCCGATTCCTCGTTCATCGGCCGCAGCGTGGGTGAGCTGGCCAGGGACAGGGGAATCTCCGACGTGGAGATGGTGATCGCCCTCCAGCTGGAGGGGGATCCGGATCGCAGGGGTGGGGCGCGCCTGCGCGGCTTCTCCATGTCGGAGATCGACATCGAGGCCTTCTATGCTCAGCCATGGACAGCTACCGGGTCCGACGCCAGCATCGCCCTGCCCTCCGACGGCCCGGTTCACGCTCGGTACTACGGCACCTTCCCTCGTAAAATCCGGCGTTACGCGCTCGAGCGCGGTGTGATCTCGCTCGAGGACGCGGTCCGCACCTCGACATCGCTGCCGGCCCAGATCCTCGGCCTGCGTGACCGGGGTCAGATCCGCGAAGGGTTCTTTGCCGATATCGTGGTCTTTGACTTGGAGACGATTAGGGACGCCGCCACCTTCTTCGAGCCGCACCAGTATGCCGAGGGGATCGACTACGTGATGGTGAACGGGCAGTTCGTGGTCGACGGGGGCACAAAAACCTGGGAACGGGCCGGTCGGGTTCTGATCCGTCCCAATTGAGCCGGGACGGAAGGACATCGTCAACGAACACTCCGCAATAAACTGCCCCATATCGCACATATCTGGTGCAGCATGATTGACCATCACATCACAACTTGACAATCGAGGAGTGCTTGCAGACTATAATACTGAGTAGTATACTTGCATCCAGATACAGAGTCGGAATTCCTAGAGTTTGTGTATACGCCGACGTTCGAGCGTACCGCAGTACATATCCTCACAGAGGCTGACTTGCGCGCTCTGGAAGAGGTGCTGGTTCATAACCCTCACGCCGGCAAGGTCGAGCGTGGACTCGGCGGGGCGAGGAAGATTCCCGTACCAACCGGTGCTCACCGCGAGACAGCGCAAGCTCGTAGCTGAATTGATCGCTGAGCTCGAAGGAGGATAGCCACATGCCCAAACATGCCAAGGCGGAAAGCGCCCTTGCTTTGACAGCGAGCCTGAGAGAGGCCGTTCAGGTCGAGCGCGGGCAGAAGCGGCCGGCTCGGCGGCGCCGAGTACATGTGACGGCGCGGGACGTTGCGGTGGCTCCGCCCCGGGACTACGGAGCGCCCAAGGTCCAGGCGATCCGCAAGCGACTGGGTCTCTCCCAGACAGTCTTCGCAACCACACTCAACGTGAGCCCCGCAACCGTGCGGGCGTGGGAACAAGGTGCGCGAGTGCCCGACGGTCCCTCGCGCCGCCTGCTCGAGATTGCGGACCGACACCCGGACATTCTCCTCGAGAACCTGCGCTAAGAATCTTTACCACAGGGCCAAGCGATCATAAGCCGCGACGGTATTCTCCCCATCGGCCATCTTCAACGCCGCCTTCAACGTTCAGCGCCTCGATCCCTTGCCAGGGCACTGCGCCGAAGAGTGTTGAAACGTTACCTCCGAAGATCAATCCAGATCTTGCCATAGTCTGCCGGATCTATGCGTATAGTATCCGGGAGGCCGCCCATACCTATGGAGTCGCTTGGCGCCGATCCCGCCGGCCAGGAGAGCGATGGATACAGCCTTTGCATCTCCTCCCGAGGCAGCGCCATCAGCTCTTCCATCCTCGGGTCATCTCTGGACATCATGAGACCGCCACGTACGCGAACGCTTGGCAACTCTACGATTTGCCCCGGCCCGATGTTCACCCCTAGCCAATCAAACGAAACCACCATTTCTGTTTGCATCAAACTGCGCCTCGAGGTGGTAGCAACCCAACCGTTCTCGGCGAGGTACCGTGCAAGAGTCTCTTGAATAACGGCCGGTGGCTCGTTTTGCAGGCCCCACAGCTCGAAGGCGTAAGGTTTGTCGAGCGTCTGCGTCAATGTATCGGACTTCACGTATTCCGCGGAGCCCAACTGAGCAGACCAATGGAGAACACGTATACCTGCATCCGTGTTGAAAACGATGTCGCCTCCGCTTGCTCTGATGGCAAGGTACAGGTAAACGCCGTCGTGCTTTATCCTGAACTGTTCAACTGCCCCTGCTCGCACAGTTTCCGCGTCGTCCCATTCCCCAGAGTCAAACACACCGTCCACTATTGGTGTGCTTCCCAATCTGGCAATTGGTCCTGATGGCTCGGCTTCCGGTGTAGAAGAACACCCCGAAAGACAAACGAGAAACAGAGATACTATTGGAATGTCTCTTATCACAAGAAAACTCCTGTCATTAGTTCGTTTCACTTTCTTTCGGCAGCCAATTCCGGTTAGGTGCTCTCCAAGAAGAGGTTTGCGGCAATTTCTGGCGATTGTTGGCCGCGTGACAAGTGCTGCTACACCGTTCCCCGTTTAGAGGTCGCCCACCGATGTCTCTATTGGCCGCGTTTGGGCCACGTGGGGATTTGAACAGCGGCTTGCAGCCCACGTATACGAACCTGCATCAAACGACGTCGTGACGCGGCTCGTCGCTGTCGAGTTGTGTCGATGAGTGACGATTTGTGAGCGTCAGTTCAGACACATTCGAGGTACACGGGGCGCACACCAGCAAGGCCACCGTTCCCTCCCGCCTCTAGCCAACCGTGATTCTTGGTCGTAATGTAGGGGCCACAATCTGCCTCTGGATTCGGACAGTATGGCCGAAGTCATCGAGTGCCTAAAGGAAGCCCTCTCCGACCGCTACACCATCGAGCGGGAGATCGGCGCTGGCGGGATGGCGACTGTGTACCTCGCCGAGGACTTGAAACACCACCGCAAAGT
>JBDGYW010000556.1:0-4781 GCA_039588935.1 Gemmatimonadota bacterium
TTACTAGACGACTGGTCACTCAGGCGATGGTTGATGAATTTCGAGATGGCGATCCTGACGAGGTTGATCGGCCGCAGCTGCGCGAGATGCGCATGAACATCGATATTCCGAGCATGATGCCTGCCTACCTCACCCTCCGAACCAGTACGGATGGCACATTGTGGGTGGAACAGTACGCACTCGAGGGAGAACAACCACGCTGGTCAGCGTTCCGCGACGACGGGCGCTATCTCGGCGACCTCGATATTCCTATGGACGCGAGTGTCCTCGATATCGGCGAGAACTACTTGGTTCTATTGGAGACCGATGAACTCGACGTCGAGTATGTTCGCGTGTTCGAATTTATCAAGAGCCAGTAGCGAACGCGGGAAATCCTTGGCCGAACGGAGTCACCAGCCCCGTCCGTTTGCGAGTCCGCCCAGCACGCTGTAGGAGCTGACGGGCGGGGTCCGTGAGTACGTCTCCTTGGCTTTCCATTGCCCTCCCGGTGCCTCTAGGGATATCAAGGAGTATTCAGACAGGTAGCGGCGGTGCAAGACACAGGGAAGGCAAGGGAGAAACTCGGGGGGCGAGGGGCACAGTCGGGGCACAGTGGCCCAAGAGGCCCCGCCGGACGGGGGCTCCGAGGGGTACAACGGATTAACAATCCGTGGACCCTAACGGGCAACGAAAATACCCACTGCCCAAGTGAATCTGCTGCCTGTTGGGCCTTCAGAATCCCAATCTCACCTCCTCACCGGCCCCAGGTACTGGTCCAACCAAGCCAGCGTCTCTTTGATGTACTCTGTTCTGGGCGGAATGTGATCAGTCTCGTAGAGGATGAGTCGCTTGTCCTCCCGCGGCGTCGCAATGAGGTCTAGCATTGGCTGCGATGATGTCTCAGGAGGGAACAGCACGTCGTACTTCCCGTTCAGGATGAGGGTCGGCATCCGAACACGGGATACGTAGGTGAGGTCCGAGATTTCGGGTCTACCGAGGCCAAGGACACCCCCGGCAATTAACACACTAACCCTGAAGCGCTCCTCCACCGCAGTTATGATGGCGCCCATGTTTGCTCCCCAACTCATCCCGTGGTATGCCAGCCGTTCGCGGTCGATGTCCTCCCGGGTCTCCAAGTAGTCGATGCTCCGCCGCAGGTCCTTCACAATCTGGACGAGCAACTCCGTGTACGCGTAGCTGCCCTTGTTCTCTGGGTCTTGGAGTAGGGCAGTTAGCTCAGAACCACCTCGCTCGAAGGTCCCTTTGTAGACAGGAAATAGGACGGCCCTGCCATTCCTCACAAGGTACGACAGGACCATCGTGAACTCGTAATAGCTCTCCAAACCTTCGCTGGAAGTGGTCCAGGTGGAAGCACCTCCCGGGAAATAGACGAGGGTCTGGTACGGCGGCGCCGTATTCGCGGGGAGAAAGAGGTGACCCAGCACCCGCTCGTCACCGTAGGCTGCGTCGAATGATATCGTCTCGTGAATCCACCCGCCGGGGCTCTCCATGCTATGCTCAACCTCGGCGTTCAGATCCGTCCGGTCATATGAGAATTGCTCCCTGTAGACACCAAAGGCCACATCGGAAACCGGAGGCTGGGAACGTACGTCAAAGACGTATTGAGGTTCTCGGAATGCAAATGCAGCGTCGGGTATCGTCTCGGCATCGGGGTAGTACGCCAGCCTGAACCCATTCTCTGCGGAACGGTCCATTGGTGGCGCCTGGCTTTCGTGCTCGAATTCGTAGGTATTGTCTTCCCAGGAGCCTCCCCTGACAACCCTCCCTCGTGGTGCTTCGTTCCAGCACCACTCGCGCACGTTGCCGGGCATGTCGTACGCTCCGAAGGCGGTAACACCGGCGAGGCTTCCGACTACAACCGACCCCTGCCCCCCGAAATTGGTGAAGGGAGCAAAGGCCGCAAATCCTCCAAGTTGTGGCCACTGGATGATGGGCGTGAAGGCTCCCCTTGCCACATTCCAATGTGCGGCAGTCGGAACACTCATCCCGACATACTCCGCATATGCCGCAGCTTCGTACCAGCTCACCCCCGAGACGGGATGCTCGCCTCGCCCTTGCGGGAAATCTCCGCCAATCCAGGTCGACGGGCCGGGTTGTCCCGTTTGATCCACGAACTCATGCCTCGCTTCCTCCCAGGATAGCTGCTGTCCATCTCTCACGAATGGATGCTTCCAATACTCCCGGTTCCCGTATCCTCCCGCGTCCACGAACTCTTTGTACTCTTGGTTTGTGACTTCGTACCGGCCGATGAAGAAGTCACCCAGTGCCCCTACCTCCGTTTCCGTGGCCTGTACCCTCACCATACCCGGCGGGAGGCTCCCTTCTTCATCCAGGGTCCGCTCAAGATCGTAACCGGCGATCAGGTCGGCTTCACCTCCCAGGTTCCAGGTGGACGCCGCCGCGAGGATCGTCTCATATCCAACCTTTTCGATTTTCCAGCGGAATATTCCGATCGGCACCCTGATAGCCTCGAGGGGTGTGACGCCAAAAAAACTCCACTCTGCGGCCGGGTCTGCGTACTCCTTGAAGAAAACGTTCGCACCGGGAGGAGTAGTAACGACGTTGATCTCCCTAGCACACTGCCGAAAGAGACCTGTCAGCTCGGGGGTGGTCCCCAAGATGGCTTCCGCTTGCTCCGCAAGCCGGTAGGGCGGAACCAGGTTCCGCCACACGTCGTTCTCGCTAATGAGTCGCTCGACCTCAGGAATTGCGACGTCCCTGGCCCAACGCACGGCTGACCGATGCTGGGAGAACCAGATGCCGAGCCATACCACCGCGACAGCTGCAAGTATCGCGGGGACAATCACAACGGGGCGACGGAGCTGCTGCAGGAGCGCGCGCAAGCTGAATCCACTCTTGTCGGCCGCGACAGGGTGCATTGTGCGATCGAGCTCATTCAGCAATTCTGTGGCGGTTTGGTACCGGTTCTCTCTTTCCTTTGCTAGGCATTTCAGAATCAACCGGGCCACATCCGCGGGGATGGCTTCGTTAATCCCCCTCGGATCGGGAGGCGGCTCCGTCTGGTGCTTCACTGCAACCACGAGCGGCGTGGGACCATCGAACGGCGGTTGACCTGCGATCATCTCGAATAGGACGCATCCCAACTCGTACAAGTCCGAGCGTCCGTCAATGGCGATTCCCTCGATCTGTTCCGGACTCATGTAAGACGGAGTGCCGAGCGACAGCCCGGTTTCCGTCAGCCGGTCACCGTGAGCGGCGGTGATCGCTAGCGCGATCCCGAAGTCCGCCATCACCGCGTGGCCTTCGCGCAGCAGGATGTTTTCGGGTTTTATGTCCCTGTGGATCAATCCCTGTCGATGTGCGGAGCCGAGCGCGTCTGCGACCTCACCCGCGAGCCTGAGTGCATCGTCTACCGGTAGCCGCGCCTCGCGGTTCAGACGGTCGCGCAGCGACTCGCCCTCAACGTACGGCATCACATAGAACAGGACGTCGTCAGCTTCGCCCGAGTCCAGCAACGGCAGTATGTGGGGATGATTGAGCTTGGCCGTGATTCTGATTTCGCGAAGAAAACGTTCACCGCCAATGGCGGCAGCGAGTTCGGGGCGGAGGACCTTGATGGCCACCTGCCGATCATGCTTCAGGTCCTGGGCAAGGTACACCGTCGCCATCCCGCCAGCACCAAGTTCGCGCTCTATGGCGTATCGATCGGAAAGTGCCGTGTTCAGACGGTCAAAGGAGTCAGTCATGAGTCCGCAAAAATGAACCACAACACCAGTATCCGCCAGCCCGTAAACGCAACTGCTAACTGCGCGAGCCGCTTACCACTGTGCCCCCACTGTGCCCCCACTGTGCCCCGGACCCATGTACACCCATGTCACCCAGTGACACAAACTGGTGCGTGAGGAAACCCGTTTCTGCGTCAGGAGTGTACGTTCGTGTACACCGGTACCGCCCTGTCGACGAGCTTTTAATCCGTAGGTCCTGGGTTCGAAACCCAGCCCGGTCATACAATTACACCACGAATGCGCGTGCACACCCTGCGGGCGTTTGCACTTGTTGTTTCTGTGCACACGCCCGTAGAGATGCGTTCTTGCATACTGCTCCCAGATCTACGAATTTTGCCGGTGACGGACTCGTCCCCTGCTCCGACATCGGTGCAAGTGCGGTCGGATTCCAGTAAGCGGAGACACAGAGACGATGGAACACCGCATCGAGTTCGATCCGAACGCAAGGATTCTGGTTGGCACCATATCAGGCACAGCGACCCTCGAAGGTTTCCGCGACTATAACGATGCGTTGGCTGAACATCCCAACCTGTCCCAATGCATCGGGATCATTTCGGATGGCCGCTCACTCGATATGTCAAATTTCCCCAGTAGTGACTTGCGCTCTATGTTGGGCGACGCGCTCACGCACAAGGAAGAGTGGCGCGGCAAGGCGCGTGCGTTTGTCGCCAGTCGAGATTTGGAATATGGTCTGGCGCGTATGTACCATCTTCTAGGGGAAGAACGTTTGACCTACCGAACACACGTCTGCTACACTCTTGAGGAAGCGAGAGCGTGGATCGCGAATCGCGAGAGTTGAACCGCAAGGTCATCAGGGTACCGCTAATCGCGTGATAATCGCACCAGGAAAGATGATCTCGCTCCGATGAGCGGTCCTTCTTCCCGTCCGGAGGGCACAATACACGCTCGGTACGGGCACTAGCTAACCTGCTCGAGCGCGGGCGCCAGGATGCGACTTCCCTCCGCTCGGTCATACTGATCAACCATCCCCAGGGATTTGTGACCGGTCAACTGCGCGATGACCTTCGGGCGTAC
>JBDGYW010000557.1:0-4766 GCA_039588935.1 Gemmatimonadota bacterium
CAGTCACAACGCTGGAATCCACCTGCCTGTTCCTCGATCATGGCATCAGTGACACCAGGGGGGAGGTTACTTGGTGTTCTCATTGTAAGCTCCACTAGGTGAAAGTAAGTGTTGGAGTAACCGAGATTGTTTCACGTGAAACACAAGGATAGCTCGGATACATAGCCCCACCTCCCTTGTCTACGTGCCTGCGGGCTCCTCACCTATCCTTGCACCTAAGCTTGGGGGGAGGGGGAGGCGGTTCCTCCAATTCCACCTCCCCATCCCTGGCTGGCTGTTCCCCGCTGTCGTCCACCCGTAGGCTTCTCTCTACTGGCGGGGGGCGAGAATGTACTCAATTTGTGCTACCCTACCATCATTGTTGATCCGCGCTGCCTCCTCTAGCTTGAGTTGCTCCACCATGTCATCTAGGCGTTCCTGGCTCAGGTCGTTCAACTGATCACGTGTCATCGCTCCTCTCCTAAGCGAATGCGTATCCAGCGACGGCACCCACGCTCCTCCAAGACGTGGAGCCCTGCTTGGCGTTCGAAACGATGCGGCGAAGGGTGGAGTACTCGATCTTGGGCTCGATCACCTCGACGTTGTGCGCGTACGTCCAGACCACGTTCTTGAACCGCCCACGAGCATCCCTCTCGTCGTCGAGGGCGATGCCGATGCGGGTGGACTTGACTGCCCAGCGGGAGGGGGAGTACGCCGTGGGAGCACCCATCCAGAAGACCTCTCCCTCGGTGCCATGCTCGACCTTGCGACCACGGGTGACTCGCACGCGACGGCCCTTCGTGACCTCCTTGGCCTTGCGCTCTGCGGAGAGCAGCAGCGTGGGGCGCAGGTAGCTGCGCTCGATCCAGCGGCTGGCCTTCTCCTTGACTTCGTCGGTGGCGTCGATCGTGGCCGAGTTCGGGTAGCACCACCCGCGAGTGGAGGCGTACTCCACGCGGCGAACCTGGCCCATCTCCTCATCCCAGACCACCGCGTAGAAATCGGAGTCGTCGCGACCGTTCATCTCACCAGTGTCGAGCACCGCGCCCTCGAACGTGGTCTCCATGTAGAGAGGCTTGCTGATGTGGCACCAGTGGTTGGCGCAGTCGGGGCCCAGCTTGCGAGCGAAGTCATCGTCGCGATCGTGGGCGCACTTACCAGCGTGGATGGCTCGGCCAGTCTCGTGGCCAGGGTAGTTGTCAACAGTCTCGACGTTGGGGTTGCCTGCGTTCTCTTCCGAGGTCATCATCCTGATAGCCATTGTGCTCTCCCTTCCTGTTTGACGATGACCACAGTATAGAGGATCCGAGGTCTCAGATCAACAGAAATCTGAAATTCTTTTCACCCTCTCAGAGCCTCTGTGAGCCACGATCTCGACCAGGGTAGCACCCTGGCACCTACCAGTCATCTCCCGCTCGCTCAGGGTCATGACAGGGCTGCACAGGGCATTCTAGACTCTCTACCCTGTGAAGCAGTCTCGTGACCTTGGCCTCCAGAGCGGCGATTCTCTCGTCCCTGGCGTCGAGGAGCCGTTGCACCTCGACACTCAGGGCGATCAGTTCGTCAGTCATCTGCACGTGAAGCCTCCGCGAGTCGATCGTTCGCACTCAGGAGTTCCTGCGCTTCAGCCAGTGACACGCCCCTGAGCATAGCCATGTGGGTCTCATCAAGATCGGTGGGGCGGTCTCGATCGCGAGACCACACTGTGATCGTCCAATGTTCGAGATCCGAAACGTCGATACGATACAGCCACTCGATGTCGCCGTGAAGCTCGTGCCCTGGCTCGATCTCGTACGCACTCGGGTCTTCGGCCACGAGGTAGTTCTCGACCTTGTGAATCGAAGTGTACTGCCAGTACTGCTCGGCATGGAACTTCTCGTCGGCAGCCACGAGGCGCGGCATCATGTGCGAAGGGTAACCATCGGTGTGATGGTAGAGGGTGCGAATGTTGCGGCCTTGACTCACCACTTGAACCTGGCATCGGGTGCTCATGTCATTCCTCCTTCTGATGTACCTGTACCTTACCACGGAGAAGTTCCTCGATCAGGTGGCTCTCGCGTGTACCCTGAATCCAAGCTCGTGAGTTCGTTCGTCTCGACGTTCCATTCGTAGCCTACGGGATCGTCACACTCGACCACGCGAGTGTCGCGCACCATCGTCCACCGCCACGCCAGGTGCTTGATGTATCCCTGCGCCTCGGCCTCGGTCGCGAAGCGGAGAGCGTTGCTCACCCACTGGCCACTGTTGTCTGCGATCACTTCGCCCTTGAAGCTCATGAGATCTCCTCCGCTCTGATCAGACCACTACCCAGGCGAGGAATCACGTATCCATCGAGCGTCCACCCGTGATCGTCCTTGCCTTCGATGATGATGTCGTCGCCGAGCCTCATGGCCACGTAGTTCGAGGGGAGGTAGGCACAGACGGTGGCGAGGTTCACGTTCAGGCCACCCATGACCTTGGCTCGCCTCAGAGGGACATCGGCCATGCGCTCGTCATACCTGCGCTTGTCGGTACAATCGAACTTGAGACAGTGGAGTCTCGTGAAGGGATCGTAATCCTCGGGGTGCTCGATGGTGTCGCCACAGTAGGGGCAAACATCGAGAGGCACTTCGAACTGTTCGTTTCTCGTGCTCATGATCTCTCTCCCTTGTCTGATGTTGAGATCATTGTAGAGGATCACAACCTGCAAGTCAACAGAAATCTAAGCTTTGGGTGAAGTGAGGACATCCGCTTGTGAGACTCGCTTCCAGGGTGCGCTTCCCCTGGCACGGTGCCACCCAATGGCAGTTACGCACGAGTCGGAACGTCACCTATCCTCACTTCAATTTGCTGGCTCAGGCGGGATTCGAACCCCGTGCGACCTGCACGTCGCACGCCAGAAGTCTGGTGCAGGCTATCGACTCTGGGCACCCTCCGCCCTAACTGCCTTTCGGCTAGGTTTGACGGCGCTCTTTCCAGGCTTGAGCTACCGAGCCATGTCTTGGTGGAGGCGGTGGGTACGACCCCACGTCCTGACTCAGGCGACCACCACAGTCTATCGAGCCAGTCGAAACTCTCGCCCCCGTAATCGTGGGTGATTTAGCCACCCTCTACTATCGTTTCCCGAAGTACTCCGACAGTGGCCTTCCTGTGGGAGGGACACCCGAACCCCCCTTGGGGGAAGAGGCGTAAGGTAGCGACCGCTCTGCGGATCTTAGGCTACCGTCTTGCCTCTCCCTTGACTGTGAAATCAGTATACAGGAGCAGAGGTGCAAAGTCAAGTAGGAATCTGAATTTCTTTTGAGCCAATAGTGAGAAAGGCTCAGATATCAATGTCATTCTGCCTCTCCTCTCCTCGGCACAGGGTATTCCCACTTGAAGGAAAGCACGGCACCGCAGTCTTGGCAATCACGCGGTAGCTGCACCCACCGACCATCCTGGTAGTCGCCTTCGGCTTCGTCGGTGGCATCGTAGCCACACTCTTCGCAGAGATATCGACGGTCGCTCATCGTGGCCTCCGAGGGTCGCGGGAGATCTCCCTGGCGAAGTACACCAGGAAGATCAGGTAGACTCCCCCGCTGATGATGGCACCGAGGGGAATCATGACTTGACCAGCGAGTTGCAGTAGACCATGCCGAGCAGATCACCAGTGTCGGGATCTGCGATGTTGCACTGGCCCATGGTGTTCGCCTTGGGAGCACCAGGGAGATTCACCACGCGCACGCGCTGCCCTTTGACTGCAGTGTAGTGCTGCGGCATGGCGATATCACCGAGCACTGGTACGAACGTGTAGATGCTGTTCGCTCTGACTCGCATGATCATTCTCCTCTATTGGAAGCAGTCGAACCGGCTCCCACGAGCGTTGGTGATGTTGTCCTCGACCATCAGCATGCGATCGAGGGCGGCGATCTGATCGGCATCGAGCCAAGCGTTGGCGAGACGATCGAGGACCTTGCGCCGCACGTTGGGATCGTTGCTCTTGATCCACCGGAGGGTCAGCCCCTCGAAAACTTGATCGGTCATCTCGCCCATGACTCTCTCCTTTGACTGTCAGATCATACTACCACGAGTCAGGGTGCGACTTCAAGCGAAATCTCAATCTCTATTAGCATCCTGGAGATCCGCTTCGATCTCACCGATCGCGATGTCGATCTCGTGCCACGCACTGTCGAACGCTTCCTGATCGGCCTCGTGGCGGATCGGCCACTCTCGTCTCATCCTTGCCTTGGCCTCGTGAAGCTCGGCGAGCCTACGTGCCAGGATTTCGTAGCGTGTCATCAGTCGAGTCTCCCATCGGCGTACGCCTTGACGTCGAGCTTCTCACGTAGGATCTCGGCGACCTTGGATGCCCAGATGTTCTTCTTCTCGTAACTCTGGCCAAACGAGGAGACCCAGAACGTGGTGCCATGGTACCCAGGTTTGAATCCTGCGTTCTCCTTCGCCCAGCGAGCGAATGCCGTGTTCCCTGGGACCTTGACCCAGGCGAAGCCACAGGCACCGTCAGCCACCACCCAGCGATCGGTGACGGGAGAGGAATCATCCATGACGTTCGCATGCTGCTCGACGACCATGGGCGTGCAGTAGTGAGCACGCACCGCTTCGTCACCAGCGAGGCACGCTTCGTTCCAGACTCGCTTGAACTCGGCGTGCTTCTCCTTCTTTCCCTCGCTCTTGGCGCGGATCATCTCCAACCACGCGGCACGAGCTTCACGCTTGTGCACGAGACAATACTTGCTCTTTCCACTAGTGGCCTCTGAGCAGTCGGCACGAGCACAGGTTTTCATGACGCGCTCCTTTCGAAACGAAGC
>JBDGYW010000558.1:0-4763 GCA_039588935.1 Gemmatimonadota bacterium
CAACAAGGATCGCCAACCGTTTGGGGGCACCGACCTCCTTAAACAACGCGATTACGGCAACCGGGTCAGTCGCCGCGATCAGCGCTCCGAATAGCAGGGCTGATCCCCAGTCCAAGGGTGTGAAGAAGTATACGAGCGATCCAACGATTCCGGTCGAGAGTAAAAGTCCCGGGACCGCCAGCGAAAGCACCGGTGCGAGGTTCTGAGATAGCAGTCTGCCATCGAGTGCGTATGCCGATTCGAAAATGAGGGTTGGGAGAAAGACGAACAAAATGAGTTCGGGCGAGAGAGTGAGTCCGTGCAGAGGCGATAAGAACTCGAGGCGCTCCGCCAATAGCCCAATCGCGATTCCGACGATGACTAGTCCCGCCGTAAACGGAAGATGCACGCGGCGGAATCCCATTGCAGCGACCGCTGCCACGAGCAGGAGCGCCACTACTGCTATGACGATGGTCAGAACTGAATCGTTGTGCATGTTGGCGAATTCGCCCCGTGATCAGTGTAAACCTGATCTCTCTCGGTCGGAGGCTAGTATGGTGTGAAATGCGCGACGCCACAAGCTTGCGGCGTTTCCGCGGAGTGAGGTGCGCTCAGAACATCTCGATCCCGAGTCGCACTGTACGGCCTGGCTGAGGCATCCCGCATTGATCGAACACGGCATTGTCTGCCACGTTGTCGAGGGATACGGTCGTCCTGATGGCGCTCCACAGCCCCTGCCCAACATGCCAATCGCGCCGCAGACCCAAGTCCACCCGTGTCTTGCCTTCGAGCGGGACGTCGGCTCCGAGCTCTGGATGGACACAAAACTGTTCCCCGGTGTGCCTGAGGCTCGTGAGTGCCATAATTCCGAGCAGGATTGGCGCGGTTACGTCAAACCCTGCAGTGAACTCAGGCATGTGTTCGGGTTGAACGGGACCGGAGCCTGAAGCGGGGTCCTCCACCGCAACGTTCTGCAGCATTACATCACCCTGCAGTTCCGCGCTGGCGATAGAGGTGCCAATCAACAGCTCAATCCCAGTGCTGATGATCATGTCGCGGTTGATGCGACGATACCTGCCTTCAGGCGTGGACGTGCGGGCGACGGCATCAGAAAGCTCATGACGAAACATTGCTGTTTGAATCTCGATACTGCCGCGTTTCAGGGTCGCGCCCATTTCTGCAGCGACCAGACGTTCGGGTGCGAGATCAGGATTGGGATCGAATCTGCCGAGCGCTCCTGAATACAGCTCTCGCAGGGCAGGGAACCGTGCCCGTGTACTAGCTGATGCGTGGAACTGTACGTCGGGTAGCAGCGCGACGGTACTCACTCCTGCGCGTGCACCCCAAGCAGAGAGCCTTCCCAGTGGAGGCTTGCCACCCGACTCAGGTGTGTCGGCACCGTCCAGAGCCACTCCCATCGAGAACTGGGTGGCTCCAGGCAGCTGCCAGGCCAACTCGGTTCCGACGCTCCAGAGTCGCTGCCGATATTCGTTTCGTTCGGTGCCGTCTAGGATCTCGGTGTGGTTGACGTCGGCATAACTGGCTGACGCTCGCAGCTGTCCATCTGTGGAGAGCGTGTGTTCTCCCAGGACTCTAACGGTCACAGTGCGATCGTCACCGGATTCTGTTTCCACCACTTGATTGTATGCCAAAGACTCGAAGGCCTCGATATCCTGCCGACCGCCATTGAAGCCAATGCTGGCTTCCAAATCACCCACGCCAATCGGAGTGCTCCGGAGGCCTGTGCCGGCTGAAAGCGCAGCCACGGTCTGCCATTGTTTCGGATACCGCCAGAGCCGAGGAGCCTGTACGTGCAGTTCGGGGGGGACTCCACGTTCGGCGGTGAAGGCGGAGGCGGATAACGAGACCCAGTGGCCTCCCATGCCCTTCCACCCCAAGGCCGCGAACCCGTTGAGTTCCTGCATGTCCGAGTTCGTTCTGAGATCGTTCACACTCGTCGTATCGCGAGAACCATCTGGAAGCGCAAACCCGTCACTTGAGCGGAACCCCGCACCAGCACGCATGGTGAGCCGTCCCTCACCCAGTCTCGTCACGTTTACGCCCGATAGGCCAACAGCTCTGTAGCCAGAGTGGTCGGCGCCAACAGTGGCTCTGATGTCGTCCTTCTCTTCGACCCCGTTTGCGCCACGGGCCAGGTTCACCTCCACGATCCCGCCTAGAGCATTCGGGCCACCGAGAATCGACGGCAGGCCCCTCACCAACTTGATATTCTGGACGCCCATCAAAGGTATGACCGACGGGTCGGTGCGATGATCCCATGCCAACGTGAGCGGTACCCCGTCAAGGAGTACCGCCACCTGTCGCGATTCGGAACCACGAACCGAGATCTCGGCCATACCGCGGGAGTTCTTGCGAACCAGGATGAAGGGCATCTTCCGTAGTGCATCCTCAACAGAAGCCACCGGAGGAATGGGAAGCGTTGACGGCACCGTGATGATCCCAGTGACCCCCCCGGGCGTTGACGTCTGTCTTACTCCTGCGACAGTCAATCCTGCGACCTTGATGATCGTGTCGGGTGGTACCTGAGATGAAAGTGATATTGGCAATGCAGTTCCGACGCCGGCAAGGATGAGCAACAGCCTCATCGCAGTGCGCGCGCTCAGAAGTTGCGTGCTCTGTCTCATTGAGTGGGCTTTCTATGCATATGCGGTAGCCGCAAATCTATTCAAAGTCACAGACCTAATCTACTGATCAATAGCAAAGAGCATGCCCAAGACCCATTTCCACCTGTAGCACTAGACAAGGCGTACTGATCCAGGGCGCAGCTCGCTTCACCTCTTGCGTGCCCGAGCCCGGTCCGGAGTAGGTCGGGACTGTGTTGCTATGTGCGGACACGTCTGTCCTCTGAGGGGGTCGAATCATCACAATTCTTGTTCACTTGACTTGATTCGACCCGCCGTTCAGTTTTTGAACTGTTGTTCAAATTACCCATTGAAAGGAGCGTCGCCTTCGTGTCGTCCGGCGGTGTCCAGACCACCGTTTCGCCGCATGTCCGCGACAAGCGAGAACGAAGGCGTGCCGAAATCCTCCACGCTGCCCTGCGAGCGTTTCGCGAGCAAGGGTATCACGCAACAACTCTCGACGACATTGCCGAACACGTAGGTGTTCGCAAGACGGCACTCTATCACTACTTCCCGGACAAAGAGGCGATTCTCTACGAGTGCCATCGCGAATCATTGGCTGAGGTCCGTCGTCTAATGACGATAGCGGGCAAGAGTGCGGAGTCGGCGTCCGAGCGCCTTGCTCTAGTGATCAAGGAACACGTGCGAGTGATGATCGAGACTCTAGAGGGGTCCCCTTTGGCATTTGAAGTGACGGCGTTGTCGCCTGAACGCCAGACCGAGATCATTCGGGCGCGCGACAAGTACGAACGTGGATTGCGAAAGATCATCGACGGCGGTGTGAAGGCCGGTGAGTTTCGGCAGGTGGATTCCAAGCTCGCGGTCTTCGCCATACTTGGGGCCATCAACTGGATCGCAAAATGGTACCGACCCGATGGAGCCGTTCAGGCGCCCGAGCTGGGTGAGCAGTTCGCCAACTACCTCGTCGGGGGTCTTACGTGCAAGTGAGTCGAGGAATCCTCCAAACCGGAGAGCGCTTCTTATGAAAGCCATGCAGCTGGTTGAGGCAAACGCCCCGCTATCGCTAACGGACGTGGAGTGTGCCGAACCGAATACGGACGAAGTCGTCGTGAAGGTCGCCGGATGTGGCGTGTGCCACACCGACATCGGGTTTTGGAAGGACGGAGTCCCCACCAAGAAAGGCCTGCCGCTGACGCTGGGCCATGAGATCAGCGGCACCGTCATCGAGGCCGGATCGGAATTTGAGCACCTGAAGGGCAAGCAGGTGATAGTTCCCGCCGTGATTCCGTGCGGCAAGTGCGTCTTGTGCGAAGGCGGTCGCGGTAATGTCTGTCGAGTGCAGTTGATGCCCGGCAATGACATCGACGGTGGTTTCGCCGAGTGCATCGCTGTACCGGGCCGCGGCATGTGCGTCGTCGATGATTTGGGCGGATACGAGTTGTCAGATCTCTCGGTGATTGCGGATGCTGTGACGACACCGTACCAGGCAATCGTGCGAAGCGACTTACAACAGGGGGATCTTGCCATCGTGATCGGAGTCGGTGGCGTCGGCACGTATTGCGTGCAAGTTGCGGCAGCATTTGGTGCCCGTGTGGTCGCAATCGATGTGGATCAGGAAAAACTTGACGCGGTGGCCGACCACGGTGCAGATCTTACCGTCAACAGTGGCGAAGTCGACTTCAAGGAACTCAAGAAGCAGATCAAGGCCAACACCAAAGAGTGGGGCATCCCCGGCCATAGCTGGAAGATCTACGAATGCTCCGGGTATCCGGGAGGGCAGGACACGGCTTTCGGACTCCTGACCTTTGCTTCCACTCTAATGGTTATCGGATTCACTCTTGCCAAGACGCAGGTCAGATTGAGTAACCTGATGGCTTTCGATGCCACAGTTCAAGGGACGTGGGGCTGCAAGCCGGAGCTTTATCCCGAGGCCCTCAAACTAGTGACCGACCAAGAGATCACACTGAAGCCGTTCATCCAGACGTTCCCGATGAGTCAGGGGCCGGACATTCTACAGCAAGTGGCAGATCACAAGATCGAAAAACGGGCAATCCTGGTTCCCGATTGGGAGTAACGACAAGCGCGAATCCTCGAACCGGAAGGTGCGGAGACAAGAACCATGCTGAACAGTCATACACTCGTTTCGGAGTACGAGTACAAGGAAATCCTTTACGAGCTTCG
>JBDGYW010000559.1:0-4753 GCA_039588935.1 Gemmatimonadota bacterium
CACCCGGGGTTGTTGTCGGATCGACCTTCTTTGCCGCTTGTTCGGCCATCTTGAGAGCCTCCTGATCCTCAGGCTCTTCTTTGTAGACCTTGGTGAACGCCTCGACCGCAGCCTCACCTTGCCCGGTAGCCAGGAGTATCTCACCCTCAAAGACATGTATGTCCCTGGCGTCCGCATCGTGCTCGTCGGGAACGTCGTGTATCAGTTGTAGCGCCTCGTCCAAACGGCCTTCCTGCCGGGCCTCAATCGCTCTGTCGATCGTCTGATCCTCGGCGCGATCTTCCATCAAATGATTCGCCAGGCTCGCCATGCGTTCGATCATTCGCTCGATCTTTCCGGCATCGCGTTCCACGTGGCGCCGTTCCCACTCGACCTTCAAATCGTCGATGCACGAACCCTGGTATGTCGTCAAGAATCTGGCGGCCCGCATTCGTCGGGACAGCGTAAGGAATTGCTTCACACGCTCCGGATCTCGTCCCTTCACGACTATGGCGTCATCGAACCCCTCATCCCCCACTTCGATGTCCTGACTGCCAAAGAACTTGCCGATCCCCGATAGCAGACCTTGCTTGGTGAGCCTCAGGCCGAGGTCCAGCGAATGCGGGTAACTCACGCGAAATCGGGTGTAAGTAGTCTGGTTCTTACCGCTTCCCCGAGAGAACGTGGTCACGAGAACGGAACAACCCTTGTGGATTCCGGATATTCTCGGACGGGAAAATAGCTGCCCCGGTTGGAAGACCAGCTGCAGCCGCATAGCGACCGATGCCCAGGCCGCGTTCGTTTTCTTGCTTTGCTGAATGCCAATCGAGATGGCCGCTACGGCCACCCCTATGATTGCCAAGAACACTAAGCCGCTCATGCGTCCACCTCGCTAACATCGCCGTCCGTCAAGAACAGGGTTTTCATGAACACGTCACATCTAGAAAGGACTCCCTGGAAGACCACTCGGTGGTCCACTAGTGTGCGGAGCTTGTCTTCCGCCTCAACAGGGCACTGAACCACAGCTTTCACGGCCCGTCCCCCTGCGGCGGAGTCAGCGGCTCCAGCGACCTCGACTTCGGCTCTCGTTCCAGGTACGTCTCCGAACACGAGATCAAACCGGTACGACCGGACATTGGTTAGCGTGCCCGACCAAGCAACCGATCGGCCCTTGAAACGGCTATCGAATATCTCGGCCGCCCGTGAAGTTGTTTGAGTCTGTGCAAAGAGCGTTTCTGCTACCGTGCTGGCGCTGGGGCCCACTTCGTCTGAGGACGATGGTTCAGCCGCCTCCGGTTCCTCAGGAAAAAGTTCGTCGAGATCCGGAGGCTCCGCTACGGACAATATCTCTTCATCGATCGCTTCTGGTGCGTCAAAGGATGACTGAGGCGGTTCTGTGACTTCCGCCGGTTCACTCTCCGCCACCAACAGGTCTTCGAGGGAAATGGGGCCCGGCTCGGGATGGTACGGTAGGCCTATGATGTGGGGATCCGCTTCGGTCTCGTCGGGATGAGTCATGGCCGCGAGATAGTCGGGGGCCCCGTCGTCGTCTGCCGTAAGCTGTTCGGCAAGAGCGGTCATGCGTTGAATCACCTGGACGATGCGGTCGGGGCTCCGGACAACATTGCGCTCCTCGCATTCGATGCCGGAGTCATCGATCGCGGCACCCGGGTACAGCGTGAGAAAACGCACCGCCCGAAGCCTGCGAGTCGCATTGAGAAACTCTTTCACCAGTTTGGGGTTTCGTCCTTTGACGATCACTGTGTCGTCGAAATCCTGATCGCCAGTCACAATGTCCTGAGTGCCGAGCTTTCTGGACACGTAGGCGAACGGACCTTGCTTGACCAGCCGCAGGCCGAGCCCGAGCGACTTCTTGAAGTTCACGCGGTAGCGGGTGTATGTCCTGTGATCGTCTCCGCTCTTCGAGAAGGTGTCGATGTGCACCGACAGGCCCCTGCGGGCGCCCGAAATCGTTGGACTCTTTAGCGTGTCTGTGTGTTCGTACCTGAGCCCGAGTCGCTGCGCCGCGGCTTGCCATATTGAGTTGGCGCCGGACCCTCCCGAATTCACCGCCGCTACGGTGACTCCAATGCCCACGATCACCAGGATCAGTATGAATGCCCCCACGTGCATTTCTCCTCGGCGAAATCACCACGGACCCACCGCCAATGTGGGCTAAACGCCCTGAAGGCGCTAGGGATTCGTTACCGACCTGAATACCCTCTCGACCTCCTCGACTCCGGCGAGAATCCGCGCGACGTTGTCCCCGACCTCGCCGGCAGCGATGAGATTGGTCGTAAGGCCTTCAACGCTACCGACTCCGGTTGTGAGGCGCAGCAACCCAAGCCGAATTGTCTCTAGCGCCGCCACGACCTCGGCAAGGTGTTTCTCCGAGCTTTCACGAATCTCCTGAAGGTCAGCGGGGAGTTGTACGTTGCGGGGCAACCCGGCGGCCTCGGCTTCGTTCAACTCGTTCAAGAACACGCGCAGCTTGGTGGCATCGGCCTCGAGTCTGGTTAGCGTTGCCGGGACATCGCCCACCGCTTTCCTGGTTTCCTTGGGCAACGACTCAAACAGTCCTTCGGCCGCGAGCCCGATCTGCAGCTCCGTCGGTCGATGGGTGGCGCGGACCTCCGAAACCCGTTTCCTGAGTCCGAAACCGCTCAGCTTGAAGATCATCTTCCCGAAACGACTCTTCCAGAACCTGAGGCGGCGCTCAGCCTTCTTCAGCGTGCGGCGCTCTTTGTCGTCGGTGGCGCCAACCGATCCGACCACAAACCCGACCGCGGAGGTCCCTCCGATTCCGAAGAGCAGCGCCGTAGCCGCAGGTGCCCACAGGGGGAGATCCATCCTCAGAGTCATTGCCAGCATACCTGTCCAGAACAGACTCCAAGATCCCCCCATGCCGACCAACGAAACCTTTCTGAGCGTCGCTCGAGCCTTCTCGAACCTGCCTGGATGTCTCAGAGGTGATTCCTCTCTGCGTTGCTCCAGATCCTGGCGCAGCGCAATCTCGAGATCGGGCAAGGTGTTACCAGAGGCCAACAATCGGCGCACTCGTGGCGGTACGAGTATGGTTGGTGCGCCGAGTACGTACGCAGTGTAGCCGGCCAACAGGATTGCCATTTCGGGCACCGCCACTATGGCAACGAACATCGGAAGGGTGCTGAGTGAGGCGATCGTGAAGTATGCAGGTGCGTCGCCACCAAGATCGATCGGGTCGTACAGGAACGTCCGCACTGCGACCGGCACCTGCTTTCGGGCGGTCGTCACGACATCCAACGCCTCGGCGAACGCCTCGGCAGAGCCGAACCGCTCCTCGGGGTCCTTCTTGAGGCATGTGTCTACAATGCGCGCGAGGCGACTCGGAGCCGTTCTGACCACCGATCTGATCTGCGGAACGGGCGTGTTACGTACATGCTCCAAGGTTTCGGGAATACTACCGGACTTGAATGGCAGGTTACCGGACAGCGCGTAGTATGCCACCATGCCCAGAGAGTACATATCGCTGCGCAGGTCCACCCGTTCACCGGATGCCTGTTCCGGGCTCATGAACTCGACCGTACCGATGATCTCCCCTCCGTCGATCTCGTCCGACTCGTTCATGATGCCGGCAATTCCGAAATCGGCTACGAGCGCGCGGCCGCTGCCCTCCTCGAGCAGGATGTTGTCAGGTTTGATGTCGCGGTGAATGACTCCCTGCGAATGCGCATAGCTCAGCGCGTAGCCGACCTCTCTCAGCACGCGCATACATTCTGACGGTGCGAGCGGGCCTTTCCGGTTTACGCGCTCGCCCAACGTCTCACCCGCTATGTACGCCATCGCGAAGAAGACGTAGTCGCCGACCTCGTCCACGGAGTGAATCGGCACGATGTTGGGGTGAGACAGTTTGGCGGCAGTCCGTGCTTCACGCAGGAACCTGGCCCGAAGGTCCTCGTTCTTGGAGAGATGTTGAGGCAACACCTTGAGGGCAACCGGACGGTCCAGTCGCACATCGAGCGCCAGATACACGATCCCCATCCCGCCGCGTCCCAACTCGGTCTCGAGCGAGTACTTGCCCGCGAGGGCCTCTTGAAGGGCGAAAAACAGAGCGTCGGGTGTGGACATCAATCTCCTCTTACTGGCCGGCTATGGAAGGTATGGCGGAGGCTCGGTTGCGGCCAGGACGGTTGGCTCGCTCAACCTTCAACGCGTAACGAACAACGGGAATGGGGGAAACGGGAAGCGGCACCACCCCAGCCGACTCTCCCGCTCCTCCCGCTTTAGCACTTCAGCACCTCTGCACCTCTGCACCTCTGCACCTCTGCACCTCTGCACTTATCTTTCAAACTCACCACAAACTTCAGACTATTCCGAGCGTGCCCCATGACCGCAGTGGTCTTGATCGTTCTAGCGTTCGTCCTCGGTGTTGCCTCACCCGCCACCGCCCAGTCCCAACAATACGATGAGGAAATCCGCGCTCTCCTGGCGCGTCCGGAGATGCAGGCCGCGTTTTCTTCGATCGAAGCATTCGACGGTCGGTCGCAGGGCCTTCTCATTGAACTGACCGAGATACCTGCTCCCCCGTTTTTGGAGGCCGAACGAGCCCGGCGCTATGCAGAGATGATGCGTGACGCCGGCGCCGACAGCGTGTTCATCGATTCGGTGGGGAACGTGATCGGGATCAGGAAAGGAACTGGTGGTGACCGCACCGTAGCGATGGCTGGCCATATGGACACAGTTTTCCCGGAGGGCACGGACGTCACTGTCAAGTTCAGGGGTGATACGATGTACG
>JBDGYW010000560.1:0-4743 GCA_039588935.1 Gemmatimonadota bacterium
AGATCCAGGAATTCGTTGAAATTCAGGGGTCGATTGGCTAAAGCGGAGGGAAGGCGGAACCCAAAATCCACCAGCGTACTCTTTCGCGAGCGGTCGCCTTCGTACATCCCTCCGACCTGGGGAATGGTCACGTGCGATTCGTCGACGATGACAAGGTAGTCATCCGGGAAGAAGTCCAGCAAACAGGCAGGGCGCTCCCCGGGCCGTCTACCCGTGAGGTGCCGGCTGTAGTTTTCCACGCCGGAGCAAGTTCCGATTTCCAACAACATGTCGACGTCAAACATCGTTCTCGACTCTAGGCGTTGGGCTTCGAGCAATTTGCCATCTGCCCGTAGGAGGGCGAGCTGCCCTTCGAGTTCCTCGCGGATGGCCGATACCGCGTGTTCGACTGCAGGGCGGCTGATCACGAAATGGGTGGCAGGGTAGATCGCGCACCTGTCTAGGGGCGTAATCACAGATCCCGTGAGTGGATCGACCTTGGACACACGCTCGATGTTATCGCCCCAAAGCTCGACGCGTACAGCCTGCTCCTCGTACGCCGGGAAGATCTCCACGGTGTCTCCGCGCACTCTGAACCGGCCACGTTCGAGCACCGCATCGTTGCGTCGGTAGTGGATGTTGACCAGATCTTCCAGGATACTGTCCCGCGGCCGTTCTTCGCCGGTGTGTAGCACCACCATCTGCTTCCGATACTCCGCCGGGTCCCCAAGCCCGTAGATGGCACTCACGGTAGCCACAATCACAACGTCTTCGCGCTCGACCAAGCTCGACGTGGCCCTCAGCCGCAGCATGTCGATGTCTTCATTGATCGAAGCGTCCTTCTCGATGTACGTGTCCGTGGCCGGTACGTATGCCTCTGGCTGGTAGTAGTCGTAGTAGGATACGAAATACTCGACGGCGTTCTTCGGGAAGAACCCCTTTAGTTCGCCGTACACCTGCGCCGAAAGCGTCTTGTTGTGTGACAGCACGAGTGTCGGGCGGCCGTACGCAGCAATCACATTCGCCATTGTTACGGTCTTGCCGGACCCCGTCACTCCGAGCAATACCTGCGTGCGTTCGCCACGCTCGAGGCCCCGCATCAACTCAGCCACGGCTGTGGGTTGGTTGCCCGCGAGGCCAAACGGCATGTCTAGCTGAAATTCACTCAAGATGCGCTCGGCAAGAGATCAAGGGTTGGTGGCGAGAGAGCTGCCGTTCAAGCAGAACCACGGGCAATTGTGCCCGGACTCGGCTCCCGCCGTTCAACGGATTCGACACCCTTTACGCGGCGCAACGCGCGCGCCACCTTCGCGAGGTGGGTGTGGTTCTCCACTTCGACCAGGACCGCGCCAGCCATAGCACCGTCTTTGCTCCAGAGTTCGGCGCTGCGAATGTTGGTTCCGGTCTGGGAGACGGCTTCCATTAGGTCCGCATAAAGCCCACGCCGGTCTTCTCCATTGATTCCGAGACAGACGACGAACACCTCACCCTGCGTACTCTGCCAATCGATATCGACCCTGCGATCTGTGTCATTGGGCATGGAAAGGAGATTCGGACAATCCGCACGGTGGATCGAGATTCCCCGCCCTTTCGTCACATATCCCACGACCGAATCACCAGGTACAGGCTGGCAGCACTGCGCATACCGCACCATCAACCCGTCTACGCCATGCACACGCACTCCACGGCCAACCCTGATCCTGTCCAACACACGGCCGAACACCGTGGGTTTCGGCGCTTCGAGTCGCTGCTCTTCGCGTTCCGGGAAGATTGCCTTTAGAACCTGCCCGATCGGGACATCCCCGCGCCCCAGCGCGTTATAAAGCCCGTCAGCCGATGTCTGGGATAGACGGTCCGCAGCCTCCTCCACCTGTTTGTGATCCGGAGCACTGAGCCTTCGTCTCCGTAGCTCGCGGGCTACGATCTCCTTTCCAAGAGATATGGAGGTGTCACTTTCCTCCTGCTTGATCCACTGCCGGATCTTCTGCCGGGCTCGTGCGGTACGCACATGATTCAGCCAATCTTTGCTCGGGCGGGCGTGCTTACCCGTCAGCACCTCCACCGTGTCACCATTCTTGAGGGTTCGGTGCAGCGGCGCTATGCGGCGGTTCACCTTCGCACCCTGGCAGCGGTACCCTACCTCCGTATGCACCGCAAACGCAAAATCGATTGCGGTAGCACCCTTCGGTAGCCGTTTCACGTCACCTTCGGGTGTGAACACGAAGATTTCGTCCTGAAACAGGTCGATCTTGAGGAATTCTAGGAACTCTTCAGGCGTGTGTGCATCCTGCTGCAATTCGAGAAGCTGCCGGAACCAGACGAAGTGATCGTCCAGTTCGTCTCGATTGCCTCCCTCTTTGTATGCCCAGTGCGCCGCAATTCCGTACTCGGCGGTTCGGTGCATTTCCCGGGTTCGGATTTGGATTTCATAGAGGTTTCCGCCCGGCCCAAAGATTGTCGTGTGAAGTGACTGATACGCATTTGATTTCGGCGAGGCGATATAGTCCTTGAACCGTTCCTGCAGCGGTGTCCATGTGTGGTGAATCACACCGAGCACGTGGTAGCAGTCCGGCACCGTATCGACCAAGACGCGGACCGCCATCAGGTCGTACACCTCCTCATAGGGGCGGCCTTGTTGGGTCATCTTCCTGTTGATCGACCACAGGTGCTTTGAGCGTCCGGTGATTTCGTAGCTCCCAATCTCGGCCTTCTTCAGAGCCGCCTCCAGCGGATCGGAGAGTTGGGCTATCAGTTCCTCGCGTTCACTCCGTTTGGCATGAACCAAATCTTCGATACGCCGATGATCTTCGGGCTCGAGAAATTTGAAGGCCAGGTCTTCGAGTTCGGCCTTCATGCCCGCCATTCCAAACCGATGCGCGAGCGGCGCGTAGATCTCCCTTGTTTCGATGGAAATGCGCTGCTGTTTGCATTCCGGGAGATGTTCCAGAGTCCTCATGTTGTGAACTCGGTCGGCGAGCTTCACCATGATGACGCGAGCGTCCCGCGCAATCGACAGGAGTAGCTTGCGGTAGTTCTCCGATTGCTCTTCGGCGGCAGACCGAAACGTGAGAGTGGAAATCTTGGTGAGTCCATCTACCAGTCCCGCAACTTCACCTCCGAACTGACCCTGGATTTCCTCGAGTCTCACGTCAGAGTCCTCAACAACGTCGTGCAGAAGCGCAGCGGCTACCGTCGTCGAGTCGAGTTGCTGATTCACCAGTATCTTTGCGACCGCCAAAGAGTGTGAAATGTAGTCTTCACCGGAAAGCCGCTTCTGGCCACGATGGGCCGCCTCGCTGAACTCCAGCGCGCGCTCGATCAATGGAAGATCGAGCCGGTCCTTGCGGCGGGCGAGCGCCTCCCCAAATCCGGCATCGATTTCAGCAACTGCGCTGGTCAAAGTAATCCCGCCTCCGCGAAGCTAAAGTACTTGTCGCCGCCCACAACGAGATGGTCGCACACTGGCACGTCCAAGATCCGTCCCGCCTCCACCAGCTGTCGTGTCACCACTCGATCATCCGCTGAGGGCGTCGGATTGCCGCTTGGGTGGTTGTGTACAACCACAATTCCAGCTGCCGACTCAGCAATAGCCGCCCTGAACACCTCACGCGGGTGCACAAGGGAGCTGTTCAGGATCCCACGCGTGATCAGCAGGTCTCGCGTGATCCGGTTCAGGGCGTCCAGAGTCAGAAGATGAAACTCCTCGACTGCGAGGTCACGCATTTTCGGCCCACACCACCGAAATACATCCGATGGTTTCGTCACCTCAAACGGCCCATCCCACCCTTCGTCGGAAAGTCTACGCGCAAGCTCGAGAGCGGCGACCACACGAGCGGCCTTGACCCGACCAACCCCGTCCACTTTTGCCATCTCTCCAGGAGCCCGGCGCGCCAAGGCCCTCAGGGACCCCGCTCCAACGCCCAACAGACCATTCGCCACCGCGAGTGCGTCGCCACGCGACGTTCCCGTTCCTATCAGAATGGCAAGTAACTCGGTAGTCGTCAACGATGCAGCCCCAAGCGAGAAAAGCCGCTCGCGGGGACGTTCGGCTATCCGGGTCTCCGACAGGCGCACTGTCTTCATGGTGACAAGATGTTGGCCACCACTGCGGCAGCATAGGCGAATTCGTGCAGTAGGGGACTTTAAAGGGCCGCGAATATGGGCGGGAAGACGGTAGACAGATGCGAAAAATTGGTCGGGCGGAAGGTCGATACCGCTCCCCCCCACCCTATCACTTTGTCCCGTGGCACTTCTTGTACTTCTTGCCGCTTCCGCAGGGACAGGGGTCGTTGCGGCCCACCTTGGGCATCGACCTCTGCTGGGTCGCCGGTGCCGTCTCAGCCGGGGACTCGCCGTGAGAAGCCCGGATGGCCTGATGAGGCACCCGTGGCTTCGCCGCGCCCGGGACCATGAGGTCAGTCTCGGATTTTGGCGCATCCGGCTGAGTGATGTGCCGTTGCTGCGGCGGGGCACCACGTGCCGGCGGCGGGGCACCCACCTGTAGTTGATGCTTGAAAAACGTCTCAGTAAACGTGGATCTGATGTCTTGTAGAAGATCCACGAACATGTCGAACGCCTCTCTCTTGTACTCGATCAGCGGATCCTTCTGCCCCAAGGATCGGTAATAGATGCCGCTCCTGAGGTGATCGAGTTCGAAGAGGTGGTCCTTCCACTTCTCATCTAACATTCTCAACGACAGATGCGCCAGGACCTTCTCGGCAAGCCGGTCAACCGAGTGACGATTTCCCAGTTCCTCCCAGGTAG
>JBDGYW010000561.1:0-4740 GCA_039588935.1 Gemmatimonadota bacterium
AGGTCAGGCTTCCAGAGGGGTTCAGGGCCGAACATGAGGGCAGGGCCTACGTCCTGACGCACATGGGCTTCATGAACCGGGCTCGTTACTGGATCCCGGAGGGAAACTGACCGGCCGCGGGAAGCGGTGGAGGTTTCCGCAAATGAGAGTACGAATCATCATAAGGAGGCCAACTGTGCCAAATGTAAACCTGGATGGCCCGAATGGGCACATCCTCATCTCCATGTTCCTGACTTTCAGTGGCGTAGCTCTTTTGGCGTTCGCTCCCTCGGTGCCAGCCGAGGTCTCGGCTACGATCTTGGGCGCCGGGCTCGGTCGCCTCGAGCGATCCCTGCAGAAGGCCGGAGACGGCGAGTAAACCCCATACGCTCCAAGCGCGCATGCCGATTTTGAGCATGCGCGCACTGTGCTGTATACTTGAAGTTATGAGGCCATATGGCAGCAGCTAAGAACCACCCTACGACACGCCGGAAGTGCCGCATCTGCAAAAAAACAAAGGAGTTCGAGAAGCGCAACGAGACTTGCAGCTTGAAGTGCAGCCAGAAGCTCCGCCAGCAGCGGGTTGGGAAGCAGTCGGCACCGGACGGGCACAAAGAGGAAACGCGCAAGTGCCCCGGCTGTGGCGTGGTCAAGAAGTACAAGATCCGCCAGGAGTGCTGCTCGCGGGAGTGCGCGACGGCAGCCCAGAAGAAGAAGCAGAAGCCCGGCGATTCCGGCCTCACGCAAACCTTCAAGGACAACGGCAACCTGTGGGAGCTCGACGTTCGGGGAACGCGGATCGCCGATTTCGACGAGTTCATCAAGGACTTCGGGGTTGACCTCAACGTGTGGGAGGTGAAGGAGTTCCGCATCACCCTGCAGGAAGGCTTTGCTATGCCCCGCGCGGAGGGCTCCACTGACAACTGGAGTCGGCGAAGCACGAATCCGATCATCGTCCCACTGAACCACATCCGTGGCACCTTCCGTCGCAAGGTCGAGGTTCTCAACTGCCGCGCCGAGATCGAAGATCTGATCGCGTGGGGGAAGAAGCAGGCGCCACGGTACAACGTGCGACTCGCAAAGCCCCGCCCTGTTGCATCCGGCAACCTGCTCGAGGTGGACATTCCGGACATCCACTTGGCCGGACTCGTCTGGGGCAAGGAAACCGGGTTTTCGGATTGGGATCTCAACCTCGCGAAGCAGCACGTCGGCTGTGCCGTTGAGCGGTTGATAGAGCAAGCGAGCGTCCACCGCTTCGAGCGCGTGCTCTACGTGGTCGGTAACGACTTCTTGCAGGCCGACAACGTCGAGAACGCTACGACCCGCGGCACTCGGCAGGACGTGGACACGCGGTACCCCAAAGCCTATCGCGAGGGGCTGTATCTCGCCATCCGCACGGCGGATCGACTGGCGTCCCAGATCGCCCCGGTGGACATCATGATCGTTCCGGGCAACCACGACTGGACGACGACCATGACGATGGGGGTGGCTCTCGACCTGCACTACGCGAAAGCAAAGCACGTGAACGTCATACCGGCTCCACCGGTGCGCCGGGTGTACCAGTGGGGGCTCTCTCTCCTGGGGTACACCCATGGCGACAAGGAAGCCCGGAGCCAGGGCAAGCTGAGGGGCCTCGGTGGAACATTCGCCGCCCAATTCCCTCGCGAGCACGGCCACGCACTCTTCCGGGAAATCCACGTCGGGCACTGGCATTCGGTCATATATACGGAGCAGAACGGCTGGATTATCCGAGGGCTATCGGCGCTCTGCCCACCGTCCGCATGGGCGTCGGAGGCCGGGTTCGTCGGCTCACAGAGACGGGCCGACTCCTTCTACTGGAACAAGGAAGCCGGCAACTTCGGCACTGGAGCCTACGTGATACGGGACGACCGGGAGGAGGCCGCGTAGGGTGACCCTCCGCCAGCTCACCGACCTCTGGGTCGAGCGGTTGAACCTCGCAGACTGGGATATCCGTGTCAGGTACGCCAGTAAGAAGGAGTTGGGGGAGAACTACGGGGACTGTAATTGGAACCCGGACGAGCGGAAGGCCCGTATCCGAGTGCGCCGCCCGGGAGTGTTGCGGAAGGACGGTGAGCACCTGGAAGACGTTCTGCTGCACGAGCTGCTCCACTTGGTGCTACAGGGGCACGCCTGGGAGGAAGAGCCGTACAACGTACACATTGAGCGTGCGGACAACGCCCTCGTGGAAGCCCTGATCGGCGGCTACGGGCGGGTGTCGATTCCGCGCGCAGCATTAAGGAGAAAGCATTGAGTTCTAACGGCACTCACCGTTCCGAGCGTATACCGGACAAGTCAACTTTTTACAAACTGTCTCGAGCCGGTCGACTGGGTAATGTCATGCGGACCTGGACCCCGCTCCAGTTAGCCAGGGATCTGACACTGAGAGAGCCTCTCCCGCCGTTCGTCGGCGTTCGCCACGCGATCCCGGGCAGCCAGCATCAGCGCTACGGGTTGACTCCGAAGGATGCACTAGCCCACGTTCGTCGCATCAACGGAGCCCCAAAGGAGTTTATCATCAGCGAGCACGCGCCCGATGATTTCGGGACGTTACAGGGGTACGTGATGCGCTCGGAGCGCTACCTGGAGCTGGACTACTACCTGGGTGGTGGCCTGCTCATGCGCCAGATCTTCGAGCGCGAGCTGGACCGTCACATTGCAGGCGCTGGAGCCGTTGCGCTGCTGCGTCAACACCTGGACGCCCCGTCGTGGGACTGCCTGCAGGACATCTGGGACCGCTTCCCGTCATCGGTTGTAGAGTTATCCGCCTACTCGGTTGGGTGTGGAACTCTTGGCTGGAACACCCTGTTCTGGGAGGTCCGAGATTACTGAAGCACCGAGAGGAGAACCCCAACACCATGAACAACCCCAGCCAGTCTGACCACGACATCCTGATCGCGATCCAAGAGAAGGTAAACTCCATCGAGCGCCAGCTCTTCGGCAACGGGCAGCCCGGCTTGCGGAGCCGAGTCGAGAAGCTCGAGCGCTACAAGTTCCTGCAAATCGGCGGCATTGCCGTCCTGAGCATGGTGGCCGGCGCCGTCCTGCACTCCATAGCCGGGAACTGATGTCCCGTATTCTTACCGCACTATGTTTGATTGCTTTCCTCTGCTGCGACGACGTCGATCGGCAGCAGGACCCGGCTGTTGCGTTCAGCCACGCATTCAACACGTGGGCGGTACGCCAAGAGCCGGGTGTGATACTGGTAGCGCAGGAGTTCAGTGCCTCGTACAATCTCTGGATTCAGGCATGGAACGACGCCGCGGCGGCCGGTGTGATCCATGCTTCGGAGTGGCGGCTGTGGCGCGAGACGAAGGTCCGCTGGGTGGCCGCGCAGAACGAGGGCGACCGCGTCTCAGGGGCCGACTGGAGACAAGTCAAGCGTGCGTGGCGCAGGCTACGAGACGTGGTCGACGAGTTCTATCGGCAGACCGACGAACTCTCCACGAGTCAGCAGGCTATAGCTTACGCCTTGCCGGGTGCAGATTCGCCGTGGCGCATAGAACTAAGGCGCAGAGGAGCAGCACCCACACGATCACCCCGGGGAAGGCCCACAGGTCTGACTTTGGGCTCGTTATCGCCACCAGGTACACCACCGCGGACAACGCCGACAGTGATGCTGGCAGTGTACCGATCCGCAGCGACACTTCCCGGACAGCGACACCCACACACAGAAGCACGGCCTCACCTACCAGGCCGGTCCCCTGGAAGGCCATTACCACCGTCCACGCGGCCAGCAACGGGAGAAGAACTAGGGACCACAACAGGGCCCGTCGCCACCAAGGCATGACAGCCGGGGAGCGTAGCTTCCGAAGGGCATTAGACACGAGTGCCTTCTGTTCACCGAGGAGGGCCTCCATCCTCTCAAGGTCGGAGACCGTCAGCTTTCCAATATTAGACAAAAGGAGGTTCCCCCTTGTAGTACAATGATGTTCTTTCCGTGGAACAGCAATTGCGGTAATTACCATACCCAAGGCAAGAGTACAGGAGAGCACACGTTGAAGTCAAGTGCTACCGGAACCAGAATGGCTGAATCCATCAAGAAAACATCCTTACTTTTACCCGAAGATCTACTCTGGCAAGTCAAGGAATTGGCAGTCAAGAGGCGCATTTCTGATACGGCGGCAATGCGCGAGGCGCTGAACCTTTGGGTGGGTGTCGGCGCCTACCCTGAGTGTGCTAACCTAGCCCATATACTACAAGACGGGACCGAACGGGGGCGGTCCTTCCGGCAGAAACTGCTGCCGATACTTAGAGCGTGGACCGATGAATAAGAAAACCGACATAATCACCCAAGGCGAACTAGAGAATGCACTGGGGCTCGTCATGGGTTCCTGGAAGGCTATGGTCGATGCTGCCCATGCCGCCGACAAGATTATCGCGCGAGTGAACTCTGGCGCGACGGTGGAGCCGGGGCGCCTGGAGGTCAATACGGATTTGGGCCTGGTTTCGACGCCGTCGTTCATTGACTTCGTCAAGACACAGTATCCACCGGCGCCACCCCTTCCGCGGCCGGAGGACGGGTCAGGCTAGCCCTTGGCTACAATGCTGAGGAGTTCCATGGCCTGCGCGAACACTTCACTACCCAGCTCCCCGCGGGTGGCGGCAGCCTTCTCTATATCAACGTGCCACTGCTTGTGATCGCTGTCGACAAGCACCAACTCCTTCTCCTTCTGCACTCGAGTCTGTACTGAATCCGGAACAGCAAGCACAGACACCTCCGGTTTTCCATCGGATGAGTCC
>JBDGYW010000562.1:0-4736 GCA_039588935.1 Gemmatimonadota bacterium
AGAGCCACCAGGCAGAAGAATCCAGCCCGGGGCTGGCCACTAACAGCCATGTCGTACCGAGCCAGGCGAGCACCACCACGGCAATGCTCGCAGGTCCAACGTGCCGGTATCGGAGGAGCCCCAGAGCGAGCAGTGACCCCAGTGCTATGATGGTGAGACCCGTCGCCCTGTAGATCGGATCAGTCGCTACCATCGGGACGAGTATGAGTGCTATCGCACACATGGACAGCAATACTCGTGCAACCGAACGCACTATGCCGGTTACATGCTCCGGGTCGGTAGAGGGAAGCACTGCTTCAGTCAGCAGAGATCGTATCTTGATGCCGAGTGCCATTCACATAGTATCATCAGCATGACCACCTAATTGAAGGCCGCACCTGCGTCTTCATTGGTGGATCTCAAAGGACACATCATCTGTGGTGCCTGTGGGACACGGAATGCGAAGAGCCGGTCACATACCACATGACCGGCTCCACAAGCTGCGTCGCGACCCCGACCCCACACCTCCCACCGCTCGGCGTGTAGGGCTGCGGGGCGGGGCAGCCACCCACGCCATCCCGTCAGGCTCGTCGCCCGCGATTATCTTGCCGTCCAGCCTCCAGTTGACGATGTCGCTGCCTAGGGCGCACAGCAACGTCCCACGCTTTCACGAAGGCGTTACACACCTGGTCGAACCCGTGTTAGGCTGTCCTAACTTTCCCGATGCTCGCGTTGGTCATCGGATGCCCAGCACGTTCGCCGGCCTGGTTGGTGGTGCTGCTCTGCAACCATCTGTATCTTTCAGACATCTAATATCTGTAAAATACAGACATCAGATCGATCGAGGCTGCTTCCATGCGTCAACGGTCAGACAAAATCACTGATTTCCTCCCGCTGCGTCCTCAGGATCTTCACGTCCTACTCGTTCTCAAGGACGAGCCTCTACATGGGTACGGGATCGTCCGAGCGGCGGAGGAGTTGTCCTTCGAGAACCCTGGTCTGGATATCGGGTCGCTCTACCGGATTGTGGCCCGGATGTTGGATCGGGGACTGATCCGAGAAGTGGACCGGCCCAGCGACCTACCGGTCGACGGCCGCAAGCGGCGGTATTACCAAGCGACAAATCTCGGCCTGCAGGTAGCTCGCGCCGAGGCAGCCCGGTTGTCGGCATTGTTACGCTCACCGCAGGCATCCGGCCTGCTGGAGGGCAAGTGAGCGCCGGCCTATCACCACGTAGTATCGGATTGAGCGGGCGGTTGATATGGCTGCTCGTTCACCTCTTTCCGGGCTCCTTCCGCGACGAGTTCGGCGAGGAGATGCTCTCGGCGTTCCTGGACCATCGGGACGCACTACTGGATGAAGGAACGGCAAGAGGCTCACGGCGTGTCACCTCGGTTGTTCGCTTCACCTGTACCACATCGTTTGGTCTTCTGCGCGCTGCGCTCGGCGAGCGCCTTCGGGCGCGAGGAAAGGAAAGAGAAGCCATGGGCAAGAGCACCGACAACAGAGGTAGCAGTATGACGGACTTGGGGCTGGACGTGCGGTACGGCATCCGCTCACTGCGTCGGACGCCGGGGTTCACGGTGGTGGCACTGCTCACACTGGCTCTGGGCATTGGAGCCACCACGGCCATGTTTTCTGTCCTGAATACCGCTTTGAGGCAATCGTTGCCATTCCCTGAGCCCGACCGCCTGGTCATGGGACGGGCCACTTTCAGCGGCAATGTGAACCCATGGACCTCCTTTCCTGATTACATGGATTACCGGGATCAAAGCGAGACTCTGGAATCTCTGGCCACGATTGGCGGCGGGTCTGGTCTGGTTACTGTCACTGGCACAGGAGAGCCGGAACAAGCTCGCATGGCGCGCTCTACGAGCAATCTCTTCACGACCCTAGGTGTGGTTTTTCACCTGGGGCGACCCTCCACACTGGAAGAACTACCCGCTGCGGGAGGTGGCGAGGTGGTCATCAGTTACAGTTTCTGGCAACGTTGGTATGGGGGGGCGCCGGATGTTCTGGGCCGGAGTCTAAACGTACAGGGGAATCCCCTGACGGTTGTGGGCGTTCTGCCCTCAGGCTTCCGGTTTTTGTTCGACTCTGATCTCTGGGCTCCTCCCTGGCCCGGGAACAGCGATCCCGTCACCCGCCGGTACCATAACTGGCTTCTGGTTGGGAGACTGACGCCCGGCGCGTCCCTGGATGCCGCCAGGGCGGAAATCGACGTGATCTCGACTCAGCTCGAAAACGCGTATCCCGACTCTAACAACAACAAAGCACTCCAGCTCGATTCTCTGCATGCGGCCATGGTGGAGGGATACAGCCAGTCTCTCTTAGTCCTATCGGGAGCCATCGTTTTGGTCCTTCTCATTGCGTGTGGCAATGTAGCGAATCTACTTTTGGCTCGTGGCTCAACCCGCACATCGGAGCTGGCCGTACGGGCGGCGTTGGGGGCTACCCGCTCCCGCCTGACCCACCAGCTCTTGGTGGAGTGCCTGATTCTGGCACTGGCGGCCGGAAGTCTTGGGATCGTGATGGCTGTCTGGTTCCAGAACTTGATTCTCGGCTTCGTCTCCATGGATCTTCTGGGTATCGAAGGCACGGGACTTTCCTTAGACATGCTGGGCAGCGCCCTGATTCTGTCACTTGTCACTGTGCTGTTCTTCGGCGTCTTCCCGTCCCTCGCGGCGGCGAGGACAAACGCCGCCGAGAATTTGAAACAGGGAAGCCGAGGGTCCACATCGGGGAGCGGTCTCCGCTACCGAAGCGGGCTGGTGGTTCTCCAGGTCGCCCTCTCCCTGATCCTCCTCGTGGGCTCCGGGCTTCTAATTCGGAGCTTCGCCAGGCTGCGCGCCGTCGACCCCGGTTTTCGAGTGGAGAACATTCTCACCGCAACGGTTTCCCTGCCGTCCGATGACTATCAGGAGGGGGATCTCCAGCTACAGTTCTTCCAGAGTCTACAGGAGAGCATTGAAGGCCTGCCCGGAGTGGAGGCTGTGAGTATGGTAAGCCGCTTCCCAATTCTTCAGGGAGGCGGAAACTACGCCATCTGGGCTCCGGAGAGGCCTCCCGAGACGAACTTCGATGCGCCCTGGGCGGACGCGCGCATTGTGTTGCCCGGGTACTTTGCCACCATGGAGATTCCCGTTGTGGCAGGTCGGGCCCTGGACGCGGGCGACGTGAATGGATCTCCACCGGTCATCGTGCTGACTCGGACCACCGCCGAGACCGTCTTCCCCGATGAGAGGGCTGTAGGGCGTCAGGTGGCGGTGGATGGGCGAGATGGACCGACCTTTCTCGAAGTTGTGGGTGTGGTGGAGGATCACCAACTCTCGTCGCTCGCGGGTACGCCGAGGCCTGCCATGTTCTTTCCTTACGCCCAACGTCCGCAAAGCACCATGCGTCTGGCGGTGAGTACGGCCACCGACCCCTCGAGCCTGATCCGGCCCATTCAGGAACGGGTTTGGGAACTGGACCGAGATATCGTGCTGAGTGGTGCCCAAACCGCAAAGGCCGCATTGTCCGATTCCGTGGCGGACACGCGGTCCATCACCACCGTGCTGGGGTTGTTCGCCGGCGTTGCCCTGTCCCTGGCGGCTCTGGGCCTTTACGGAGTGCTGGCGTTCTTTGTCACACTGAGGATTCACGAGATCGGGATTCGGGTTGCCCTCGGGGCGCCGGGGGCTAGCGTGTTGCGGATGGTCCTCACTCGTGGCCTGACGCTGGTCGCCTTCGGCTTGGTCCTTGGAACGGCGGGAGCTTTCGGCGCCACCCGCTTGGTGGAGGGAATGTTGTTCCAGGTCAGCACCAAGGACCCCTTCACTTTTGCGGGAGTCACCGGTTTCTTCGTCTTGGTGGCTCTTGGTGCCTGCTTGGTGCCGGCGTGGAAGGCCCTGAGGGTAGATCCATTGGAGGCGCTCAGGGTGGATTAACGTGACAGGGACCGCATGAATTGAGTAAGGGGCCGGGATTAGTCCCGTTACCGAATTCTGAACCCGGCCCCGCTAATCCAGCCAACCTCGCGCACGGCGTCTCGCAGCTACATCTTTCACACCCTAGGTCGCAGACGGTTTACTGTCCGCGGCGTCCCGGATCGAACCTCACTGAACTGAGCTGTCATGAAGCTGAGTGGAATAACTGAGCATCTCTTCGAAATCGTCCTCGGATCTCCGCAAGACTTTACCTTCAAGAATCGAATCCTGAACGCGGTTGTGCTGTGCACTGCGATTGCGGCGTCTACGATGTTCGTTTCCGACGTGATTTACCAAGAAGCCCCGACTCGCTTCTGGTTCTCATTTACCGCGACTATCGTATTCTCCGGTCTCTACTGGATCGGAAGGCATCGGCACGAATCCGGTGCGCTCGTTTGGTCGTTCATTCTGGTTTGTTACGCATTCATTGCCTACGACTATGTGTTCGTGGGTGGTATTACCGGAAGCTCACTCACATTTTCTCTGGCGCTGATGGTCGCCATTCCAATGGTCCTGAGCGGGTTTCAGATGTTCGGTGCGATCGTTGGCCTGGCTGTCATTGTCGCCGGCCTCGCGTTTTTCGAATGGATGAATCCACAGGCCATCGCGCAATACGAGGACAGAAGTTCACTGATCGTGGACCTGTACGTGACAACCGTGCTGTTGGGAGGTGCGGAGGCCCTGTTGGTGTTGATGTTGGTCTCCAGTTATCAGCGTGAACAGGCTAAAGTCCAAGCGCTCAACGAATCGCTCGAAGATGCTAACCAGGCTCTGTCCGACGGAAACCTC
>JBDGYW010000563.1:0-4733 GCA_039588935.1 Gemmatimonadota bacterium
CGGGGCGTGGGGGCTCACCGTGTTCTCTACCGACGGTGAGGATCTCTATGTTTACGAAACCAATCCCGAGAACCCAAATGAGTACCGCTACCAGGGGCATTGGGAGAGCATGACGGTTTTGAGGGAGACTATCCCGGTCGAGGGTAGATCTTCGGAAACCGTTGAGCTCAAATACACACGTCACGGTCCGGTTGTTTATGAAGATCAGGAAAACCACGTAGCATATGCCGTTCGTGCAGCCTGGATGGAGATAGGAGGTGCTCCGTACCTCGCGAGTCTCCGAATGGACCAGGCGAAGTCGTGGGAGGAGTTCCGGGAGGCCTGCAACTACAGCAACATCCCTGGCGAGAACATGATCTGGGCAGATCGCGACGGCAACATCGGGTGGCAGGCGGTGGGCATTGCGCCGATCAGGCGCACCTGGAGCGGCCTCGTTCCCGTTCCCGGCGATGGACGATACGAGTGGGACGGATACCTGCCGATCATATCGAAGCCCCATGTGTTCAATCCGCCAAGTGGCTTCTTCGCCACGGCTAATAACGATTTGGTACCGCGCGACTTCGAGCACCGCGGAGTGGCCACTGGATTTCTGTGGAGCGACCCGTCTCGGTGGGCGCGGTTGAACGAGGTACTCGGGAGTGGCCGTTTCTTCTCGATGTCCGACATGATGGCGCTGCAGACCGACGTTGTCTCCTTGCCTGCGCGCACGCTGGTTCCGATGCTCGGGTTCATGGTGGCCGACGACTCGCTCGTCGACCGGGCACGATCGATGCTCCTGGGCTGGGATTTCGAGGTGGAGGCGAACTCCATTGCCGCCGGCATTTACATAGCTTGGGAGCGCAGACTGTCCCGGAACCTGTCAGACCTGTTCGTTCCGGGTGACGCAAGGGAACACCTAGGTGGCTACGGCATGAAGAAAATCATCGATCGGCTGATCGCACCAGGCGCGGAATTCGGAGCGAATCCAATTGTAGGACGCGACTCGATTCTTCTCGCCAGCCTCGTTCAAGCCGTGGACGATCTTCGACAAAAGCTCGGCTCGAACATGGAACGCTGGCAATACGGTCAGGAGAACTACAAACACGTGTACATCCGTCATCCACTGAGTGGTGCCCTTGATGAGGAAATGCGACGCCGTTTCGATGTTGGGCCGGCCCCCAGGGGAGGTTACTCCTATACCGTGAACAACACCGGTGGCGGTGACAACCAGACCTCCGGCGCGTCGTTCAGATTCATTGTGAACACAGGTGACTGGGACACCTCTGTCGGCAGCAATACTCCGGGTCAGTCAGGCGACCCCGACAACCGACACTACCGCGATCTGTTCGAGCTTTGGGCGAATGACAGATTCTTTCCGGTGTTCTATTCGAGGGAGAAGATTGAGGCGGTTGCTGATGAGAGGGTGGTGTTGGTGCAGCGATAAGTGGTGAGAAACAGCAATCGCAGTGACAGTTCTACTCGTACCGTAAGACCTTCAACGGATCCAGTCGTGCAACTTTGCGCGCTGGGAAATAGCTCGCCGCCAAGCTCGAGCCCAGCAAAACCGCTATCGCACCACCGAAGGAAACGGCATCGAACGGGCTGACTCCGAAGAGCCAGAGCGACATACCTCTGGCCACCAGCGATGCGGAGACGATTCCGATCACTATCCCCATGCCAGTCAGTGATGCGCCTTGTCGCAGCACCAAACCGAGCACGCTTCCCTCTCTCGCGCCGAGTGCCATCCTGATTCCCATTTCCTGCGTGCGTTGCGCTACTGAGTATGAGATGACGCCATACACTCCCGCCACCGAGAGCACGAGCGCCACGACTGCCATCGCCGCCATCATCTTCGCCATCAATGTGTCCATCTGACGGCTTTCGCGCACGACCTGCCTCATACTCATGATGCGATAGAGCGGGAGGTTCGGGTCGAGCGAAGACACCTCAGTTCTGACGGCTTCCACCAGCGCAGTGGGCTCGCCCGACGTGTGCAGGACTACGCTCAAACTGTTTCTGGGTGCCTGGAACGCTGACAGATAAATCATCGGCCGAGTTACTTGGTCGTAGGCAATCGTGCTCTCGACGACTCCCACGATCTCGCGAATCTCGCCCCAGAACTCCAACTGCTTGCCGATCGGGTCTTCGTTTGGCCAGTGGAGTTCCGCGAGCATCTCGTTCACGATCACCACGGGCCGTGTGTCGGGACGGTCGCGCTCGTCGAAGTAGCGACCGCGCACCGAGACGATGTCCATTGAGGGGAAAAAACCTGGCAAGATGAAGCGGTATTCGGCAAGGGGGCGTTGTTGAGGGGTCGGGGCCTCTTGACCGGGAACGTCGTATAGCGTACTCGAGCTGCTTTGCATCGGTAGATGTGATATGGCACCTGCAGTTTCGACACCGGGCAGTTTCTCAAACTGCTGTATCAACGGTCGGTAGAAGCTGCGCACCGACTCTCCACCCGGGTAATCACTCTGAGGCAGTGAGAGACGAAAAGTGAGAACGTTCTCCTCCCGCCACCCGGTATCCAACGACTGCAGATTGAAGAAGCCTCGCACAAGTAGAGCCGACCCCACCAGCATCGTCAGCGCCATCGTTACCTCCGACACGACAAGCGCCTTCCGGAGGCGACCGCCCCGTCCCGCCGACACTCCGCGCGCGCCCTCCTTGAGTGACTCGGAGAAGTTGGGCAGAGAGTTTCTGAGTGCGGGAGCTACGCCAAAAACGATGCCGGTGAGTGTGGTCACGATTACGGCGAACGCCAGGACTCTGCCGTCGATCCCAACCTCTTCCACGCGTGGTGCCCATGCGGGAATGAGAGACATGTACCAGCGGATGCCCGCCACCGATATCAGAATCCCCGCGATTCCACCGAAGAATGCAACGACCATCGAATCTGTGAGCAGGTGACGGACAATTCGGGTTCTTCTCGCACCAAGCGCTCCCATAACCGCGATCTCACGAACGCGTGCGGTGGCCCGTGTCAGCGTGAGGTTGGCAACATTGGTGCATGCGATCAGCAGTACGAGGGCTGCGGCAACGCTGGTAATCAGCATGCCGACTCGAGCTTCAAGAGGAACGATGAAATCATCCAGATCTCTCGCTCCGGCGCTCCACCCACCATGTACCTCCGGAAAGGCTTCAGCCAATCGATCGGCGATTCGCGACATGTCGGCGTCTGCCTGCGCCACTGTGAAGGCCGGGCGGAGTCTTCCTATAGAAAGGAGCGTGTTGGTCCCACGACTTTCGTTGCCTGTGACGCCGAAGGGTGTCCATACATCGGTGATCGTCAATCCGAAGCGAAAGTCTGGTGGAAGAATGCCGATGACGGTAAAAGGTTCTCCGTCTAGTTGGATCGTCTGGCCGATAAGGGATGCGTTAGATCCAAATCGACGTTGCCACATTCCGTAGGAGATGACAGCGACGCGATGCTCACCGTCGCTTTCTTCCTCTGATCTGAAGGCTCTCCCGAGGATTGGTTGTACTTGAAACACCTCGAAGTAATTCCACGATGTTCTCTCCGAGCCAATTCTCTCGGGCCGATCGCCACCGGAAAGGTTCACATCCCTGGGATAGCTGGCAGCGATATCCGTCGTCCGACTCTGCTCGCGGAGGTCGAGGAAGACAGGAATCGACAGGCGATTGAAGTTCCAGCCCCGTTCCGGCATCGTGGTGTATACCTCAACCAGTCGTTCGGGTTCGGGGAACGGGAGTGACCGGAACACGTACACGTCGACCACGCTGAAGATTGTGACGTTTGCGCCAATACCGACTCCCAAAGACACGATCGCAACGAGGATCGCGCCCGGATGTCTGCGGAAGGATCGAAACGCGAACCGCATGTCCGCTACGATCGACCGTAACAGCTCCCAGCCCGGCTCGTGTCCCATTCCTGAACTCCCTCTTCCTGTCCGCTTCTTGCGCGATCTCGTATCTCGCAGATGTTGTCTTGCGAAGCCGACTGACGAACGCATCGCCTGCCCCCAGTACCAACGGCTCGCGTGCGCAGCGCCGTGTTCACTGGCTACAAGGGAGAATCGTTCCGCGAGATCGCCCAGGATTTCGTCGCGACCCTCACGCGGGGCAAAGAACTCCAGGAGAAGCGATGGGAGGCGTGGCGGTGTCTTGCTCATACTCTGTCCAGCTCCGGGCTGACCCCTTCCCACATCTTTGCGAGTGCGTTACGCGAATCTCGCAACTGCGCGGTTCCTGCTCTGGTGATCTCGAAGAAACGTTTCGCGCGCCCGCCGCGTTCGGCGGTGGGTTTTCCCAGTTTCGACTTGATGAACCCTTTGTCTTCCAGGCGGCGCAGCGTCAGATATGCCGCGGCCTGCGTGACACTCCGGCCGGTGCGCTCCTCGACTTCGTGAATGACCGGCACGCCGTACGCGTCCGCGCCGAGTCGGTATACCGCCAGCAGAATCAGATGTTCGAACTCGCCTAGTGATCCGCGTCCCACGAAAATTCCCCCGTCGCAAGTTAGCTATACAGTGTATAGTAAATGACCCTACGCACGGGTTCGTGAAAGGTTTCTGCCGTGGGGTGGGTTACGTGTGGGTGCGGTCTTCGTCTCGTGCCTTGGTGAGCAGCCTTTCCGCGAACTCGATCCGCCCTGAGAGTTCCCGGACTTCGTCACTTTGTGAGTGCAGGGCTGCGCGGATGTCGTCCATCGACTCATGCAGCAGGTCAAGTGATTCGGAGATTCTGTCTAATTTGTGCGGTGCGCCACCCTGCTTGAGGCGCAGGAACGTCTT
>JBDGYW010000564.1:0-4726 GCA_039588935.1 Gemmatimonadota bacterium
GGCATCACTACCGCGACTCTCGAGTTCGATGGCCGTAGGACCTTCGTTTCCCATCCGTCAGCCGGTGGATAGGGAGGGCCATCACCCGGAAACCGCAGAATCATCTTTACAAACTCCTCGTCTACCTGACCGTGATAGTTATGAAGCATGTCCCAAAGAAGCATGTTGCGCGGAATTGCCGTCATAACACCGTAACCGCCATGCTCACCGACAAATTCACCTTGTTTGGTCACCCTCATCTTTTCGATGAGATAATTGTTCGTTGAAAACAGAAAATCCTCTTCTCCGAAATCTCCCGATTCCCGCACACCCTGAATGGCTGATGTCTTCTCCACCACAAAGGCGTTGCCGTGTACGTCGACAAAGTGAAAATTCTCCGGGATGTTGATGTGCCAGGGGAGAAGCATGTCACGCGCTTCAACAGCGTTGTTGGCAAAACGTACCAGGTGGGGCAAAGACAAAGACCAGGACAAGCCGTAGTCAGTGTCTACAGCTCTGGGAGAACCACCACCGCCACTGTTCCCGACAAATAGCCCCCTGTTGTTCATCAAGAAATGGTCACCGATTTCGCCCGCTTGCGCGCCGCTGATGTAGTTGTTGCCTTCATCCGGAAATGCAACTATTACCAGCTGGAACAACGCATCGCCGATATCGTGTGTGTCCATCCCAATCAACTGGCCTGTCTTGGTGGCGCTGCCCCAAGCGGAACAAACGGAACACCCTTTGGTTGGTACAACTTCACCTTCGGCTGCGGTAGGGAACGGATGGGTTTCCGGATCGGGAAGTCTACAATTCAAGAGCAACACGTCAGCGTAGGACACGTCATACCCGGCTTCCGTGGCACCGTCGGCAATACCTCTTATCTGAGCGATGGCCTCCGGTGTGAATTCGTTCGCGTAGTATTGGATTGCCTGGAGGTTGTGATTCACTTCCTCACGACTCGAGATTTGGATGGCAGAAGCCCAAACGGCGTCCTTGTGCCGTTCGATCAAATGCCCGGCCTGTTGCCCATATTGGAACCCCATCTCGTAATCGGATCCGCTCAAGATCACAATCGGCATGATGTCGGGTGGCAACACGTCTTCCAGCGGGTTCTGCGCGAGCAGGGAGTCCGGGGCGAAAACCAACAGGCCAAGAAAAGCGGCTGCTCGAACGTTGCTTGTTTTCTTCTCCATCATCATGCTCCTTCGATGCAGAGTTGACACATGCCATCCGGAATGCGATAAAAGACCGTCATGCGACGCACAATGCAATACCTGCTCACCCAACATGCGAGTTCATTGGCGCTCAGGCTCCTTTCCGCGCACCTGTTGCTTCTTGGCTGTGGCTGCTCTGATGCGCCAATGCCGGAACCCAGTTGGCACGACTTTCCGAACGTGCTGAACGTGTTTGGGATCCCGAGCGGTGACCGCGACATCACAACCTACAGTTTTGCGGACCAGGGCGCGTGGCACAGTTTTGGACTGCCTGACTCGGACCGTGGCGATTTTCGAGGTGGTTTCACGGGGCCGTTTCTATTGACGCATACAGGCCTATGGCTGAGTCAGTCGTTCGTACGCCTGGCTGTTTGGGATGCTGCGTCGGGCCTCCGCATTGACTGGACAGAAGACTCCACCGCCACCTCTACGTACTACCCCGGTCGCCTACATCAGGCATTCATGGCGGAGGGATTCGAGGTTCAGCTCGACCTGATTTTCGTCACAAACCGTTCCGCATTGGTGAGGGCTCGGCTCAACAACGTCGGGGACGGTGCTCGGCAAGTGTCGATCGGATGGCTAGGTGACGTTTTGGTAGACGGAGCGTTCATCTCCACCGATTCAGGCACGGTGGTTGTGAGGCTCCCAGACGATTCCGTGTTCGTTGAGCTGCACGCCGCGGGCTCCGCGACCACAGCTATGGGCAGTGATCATGATGCTCATGCGTATATCGTTCGTGGACCGACGGTGACGGTCCCGGCTGGGGAGACCACTTCGGGCTTCGCTACTGTCTCTGTCTACTTCAATGTGGCCGAACGTGACACCGGGGAGGAAACACTCGAGACTGTTCTTGCGGATCCCGAACCTCACTTCACAAGCAACGCAGCTAGGTGGGACGGCTACTTGCGGAAGGCCCTACAGGCCGCAGACTCGCGCTTAACCCCTCCCGAATATCACCCGGCGATTGTGAAAGCGGTCGAGACGCTGCTCACCAATTGGCGAAGTCCGGCCGGGCATCTCTTCCACGAAGGTCTGTTTCCGTCGTACGCGTACAGAGGCTTTCACGGCGTGTGGTCGTGGGATTCGTGGAAGCATGCGCGGGCCTTGGCCAACTTCGCGCCGGAACTGGCGAAGGATCAGCTCCGCGTGATGTTCGACTATCAGGACCAATACGGCATGGTGCCGGATGTGATCTATGCCGACAGCACCGAGAACAACTGGCGCGACACCAAGCCGCCGCTTTCGGCGTGGGCGGTGTGGGCGATCTACGAGCGCACTTCTGACGGGGCATTTGTGGAGGAGATGTATCCCCAACTGCTGCGGTATCACAACTGGTGGTACGCCCATCGCGATCACGACGTCAACGGGCTCTGCGAGTACGGATCGACCGATGGAACTCGTGTCGCAGCCGGCTGGGAGAGCGGTATGGACAACGCGGTCCGTTTCGAATCGGCGGCCATGCTGCAGAACAATCCGCGCGCCTGGTCGCTCAACCAGGAATCCGTCGATCTCAATTCGTACCTCTATGCTGAGAAGCTCTATCTGGCATCGATGGCAGATGAACTCGGCCGTTTGCGCGATGCTGCGCAATTGAGAGCCGCCGCCGAGGACCTGCAGGATCAGATTCAGTCCACGATGTTCGACGAGGAGACGGGCTACTTCTACGATGTTGACATAGAGACAAAACGACCGCTGTTGGTGCAGGGGCCTGAGGGGTGGATTCCACTCTGGGCCGGCGTTGCGACGGAGTCGCAGGCCGAGCGGGTCGTCAGGGTGATGATGGACCCTGAGAAGTTTGCCACCCACGTTCCGTTCCCGACGCTCGCCGCCGATCACGAGAACTTCGATCCGCGCGACGGCTACTGGCGTGGGTCGGTGTGGCTCGATCAGGCGTACTTCGCCGTGAAGGGCCTCGAGCGTTACGGATACTCTCGTGAAGCAAACGCCCTGAGGGCCCGCCTTTTCGAAAATGCCAACGGTCTCTTGGCAGACGCCCCCATCTACGAGAACTACCATCCTATGACTGGCGACCCGCTGAACGCTCCGCACTTCAGTTGGTCGGCGGCGCATTACCTCTTGCTGCTCGAATCTCCAGGGAGGGCGGAGCCATGAACTCGCTGCGCGGTCTTGGCAGAGTGGCGTTCGACACGCATTTGGGCTGGACATCGGTGTTTGCCAGCATCCTGTGGCTGTTGCCTACGGGCCTGATGGCTCAAGAACGCTGGCATGATCCCGCGGTGTTCGACATAAACCGCGAACCGCCGCACGCGACCTACATTCCGTATTCCGATCGGACAAGTGCACTCTCCGGAAATGCCTCGGCGTCACCGTACTACCTGTCGCTGAACGGTTTCTGGAAATTCAACTGGGTACGGAGACCCGCCGAACGCCCCTCGAGCTTCTTCGAGTCAACCTTTGACGATGGTGCCTGGGACGACCTACCCGTTCCCTCCAACTGGCAACTCGAAGGCTACGGTGTTCCCCACTACATCGAGATGGGGCTGCTGCAAGGGCCGCCGGGTTTCGTGGATCCCGATTACAACCCCGTCGGTTCGTACAGAAGGACCTTCACGCTGCCGGATTCGTGGCAAGGTTTGCAGGTGTTCCTGCACCTCGCGAGTGTCGGCTCCGCAACGACCGTGTGGGTGAACGGGCAGGAGGTCGGTTACGCGCAGGGAAGCAAGACTCCCACGGAATTCAACGTTACTCCATACGTGCAGGAGGGTGAGAACGTCGTCGCCGCTCAGGTGTTCCGTTGGAGTGACGGCAGTTATCTGGAGGACGTGGACTTCTGGCGCCTGAGTGGGATCGAGCGGGACGTCTTTCTGTTTTCCACACCTCCCGCCCACATTCGTGACTTCGCCGTTCGTGCCGGACTCGATGCGGAATATCGAGATGGCGAACTCAATGTCGTGGCGCAGGTGAACAACCAAAGCGACCAGCACATCTCGGCGGTTGTGGGGCTGGAGCTGCTCGATTCAGACGGTAGAAGGGTGCTCGTCGAGAGGAAAAACGTCTCCGTCGACGCCGGCACGGAAAGCCCGGTGGAGTTTCGACGGCTCGTGGAAGCGCCACTCCAATGGACCGCCGAGACCCCAAACCTGCACACGCTGCTCCTGAGCCTGGAGCACAGGGACGGTACGGTGAGTCAGGTGTTGTCTCACCGAATCGGTTTCCGCACGACCGAGGTCCGCGACGGCCTGCTGTTGGTGAACGGTGTGCCCGTGACTCTGAGGGGTGTGAACCGGCACGAACACAGCCCGCAAACCGGTCGCTATCTGTCGGATAGCCTAATCGAACTCGACATCCAGTTGATGAAAAGCCTAAACATCAATGCCGTACGGACCAGCCACTATCCGAACGATCCGCGTTGGTACCGACTCGCGGATGAGTACGGCCTGTATGTGGTGGATGAGGCGTTTGTGGAGTCGCATGGAACGGGCTATCACCCCGACACGACTCTGGCGGCGAAACCGGAGTGGAGAGCCGCTCATATCGACAGACTGCAACGCCTGGTAGAGCGGGATAAG
>JBDGYW010000565.1:0-5654 GCA_039588935.1 Gemmatimonadota bacterium
AGGGTACGGTGCGGTCTTGGTGGACCGAATTGAGGGAGACTACTTCGGAGTGATGGGCTTGCCGCTACGACTGGTCGTGGAGTTGTTGGAGGAGGTCGGGCTGCCTTACCGCTTCACTCTGTAGACAGGGACCTTCTGTTCCTTGCCTTTCAGCTCCAGTGCTTCCTCGGGATCGACGGCGGGCTGGTTCTTGAGTTCGTCGTAAAACCGCTGTGAGATGATGATCTCGCCTTTCCCCGCCTTGGAACAGAGCCGGGATGCGGTGTTCACGGCGTCGCCGATAACTGTGTACTCGAGACGTCGGTCGCTCCCGATGTTTCCGGCAAACACCTCGTAGTAGTCGATGCCGATCCCAATCTCGACGCGCTGGCGACCCTGAGCGGCCCACTTGACATTCAGTTGAGCCAAAACGCTCTGCATCTCGATCGCCGCCTTCATCGCACGATCGGCGTCGTCATCCGTCGCAATCGGCGCACCCCACAGAGCCATGATTGCGTCACCCATGAACTTGTCCAGCGTGCCGCCGTTGTCGAAGACGATTTCGACCATCTCTGTGAAGTACTCGTTGAGCAGTGTAGCTATGTCGTCCGGCCCCATCTTCTCCGACATCGAGGTGAAGCCACGAATGTCGCTGAAGAAAACCACGACCGGGCGTTTTGTCCCGCCGAGGCGTACTTCCTCTTCCTGCTCCGCGATCTGCTCGGCGAGGTCGGGTGCAAAATACCGCTGGAAGTTGGACAGCACGACCGCTTCACGTTGAATGTGATCGATCAGCTGGCTGTTGTCGATCGCAACAGCGGCAATACCCGAAAACGCGATCAGGAACTCCAGGTCTTCGTCGCCGAATGCGTCGAGAGAGGTCTGGCTATCCACGTAGATGAGTCCGATGACCTTACCTTGATCGACGCCGCCCTGCCCACCGCCCAGAAGCGGCGCGCACATGGCGCTCCGGACGCTCTGCACGACGATCGACTTGCCGGCGAACCGCTCGTCCGCTGCGGCGTTGTCGGTGAGGATTGCCAGACGCTGTTCAACCACCTGTCGGGCGATTGACTGCGGCACGTGTCGGCTGCTGCCGCTGCCCCCGAGCTTGTTCTTGGAAATGCGTGGAACCAGTTCTTCGCCTTCGACCATGAGGATGCTCACGCGGTCCACGTTCATTTCGGGCGTTTCACCATCTACCTGCAGTTGCCCGGCACTTGGCCGGCCGACCGGCTGAGCTTCGAACCCACCTGAATCGGGAACCGCGACTTGCTTGACGATGGTCGCATCGGGCGGCGGCGGAGCGAAATCCATCGGCTCGTGCGTTGCCGGCCTGGCTTCTTCAGGTGTGACCGCGACAACCTTGAACGCCACTCGGCCGAACGTCACTATGTCACCGTCTATTGCCGACGCCTCAGTGATCTGTGCGCCGTTTAGGAACGTACCGTTGGCTGATCCTTTGTCACACACTTGCACGCCCTCATCATCGATGGTCACCTCTGCGTGCTGACGGGAGACAGTGGGATCGTAAATCGGGAGATCGCTTGTGACGGCGCGACCGACGATTACCGACCCACCAGCAGTGAGTTCGATAGTCTGGTCACCAGTGGTGCTCAGGAGTTTGTATGTGCGCAAATCAGCATTCCTCGTTGAGGTCCGGAATATATCAACAGCCGCATGCCCGCGCTAACGAGCATATCCGCCCACTCATCATCTGGGCGCGGCGAGCACAAACCGCCCCGACGATTCCACATTCGCTCTCACGCCATCGACTCCTGCAGATCCAGAACCGGACGCGATCTGCCACTGATCAACCGTCACCTCACGCCAGATCTCCAATGCAGCAACGTATTCGGTGCTGCCGGCGTAGGTCCCGGATGTGTTGCCGGCGGTGGCGTTTCCGTATACCGAGAAAGAGAAGGTTGCAAACGGTGAAGACCCTGAGTTGAACGCGATCCCGGAAGGAGACAGCGTGAATCCATAGGAACCCGGACGAGGATTGATCGTGACATACACTGAGTCGGTGTCGGACAACGGCGCGCCGTTGAGAGAAGCCAGGGATTGGGCCGGGAAGGCCAGTTCGAGATAAAGCGTGTTGAAGTTGTCGGCGTGATTGATGCGCGCCACCGATTGCCGTGAGTTGGAAACCCAGAAACTCTCGGATGCCGGTTCTGGAGCATTCGGCTGTTGAGAGAGTATTAACAAATCGGCGATACTCAAGATCTCGGCGGATGGAAGTGCAAGATCGGAACAAGAGGAGAGCAACAAGGCGAGAGCGGTGGTTGCTGCGGCACTGTGACTCAGTGATATTGGGCGGAAATGAAACACTTCTGGCTCCTTGGAATAACGATACTCGCGTTCATACCAACTGCGGCGCGTCCGCAGCATTGGAACGGCGACCACACGATGGTCCTCGTGCGGCGCGCCATCCAACGACGCGTCGAGGCCCGAGCGGACAGCGGTCTCCAAGACTTCTACACCCGCGCACACGGTTTCGTTTTTTTTCTCGGACAACTCGGTGACCTGTCCGAACCGCCGCGGCTCGTCAAATCCGACCAGTTGGAACTCGAAGTTTACTGGAAGGCCCCAGATCAGACCAAGCAAGTCATCATAGGATGGCGTGACAGAGCTGATTTGCCAACAGATATGCGGTACCACCGTGATCATTTGGGCATTGTCACCAACAACTTCGGCGATCGCATCGGCATTGGTGAGGGCGACGAGATCTCGAACGTCCCACACCCACTTTCGCCCGACGGTCCTACGCTTTACGACTTCGCTCTTGTGGATTCACTCAGGGTACGACTGCCGGAGCAGTCGGTGAGGGTCTACGAGGTCAATGTGCGCCCGAAGGACTTCGACGAGGCTCGTGTAGTCGGTACGCTCTACATTGATGTGGAACGGGCTGAACTCGTGCGCTTTCGTTTCAACTTCACGCGCAACGCCTACTTAGACGAGACACTGGACGACATAACGGTCGTACTCGAGAACGGGTTGTGGGACGGGAGGTATTGGCTGCCGCGGCGGCAGGAACTGGAGATCCGCCGGCACACCTCATGGCTCGACCTTCCCGCACGGGGAATCATCCGTGGGTGGTGGGAGATCGACGGCTATCGATTCAACGCGGGGATTCCCGATGCCGTGTTCCGCGGGCAGGAGATCGTGGCTGCGCCGCGGGCAGTGAGAGACACGTTCCAATGGGTCGAACCCCTGGATGCGGCAATCCGCGCGATTTCCGAGCCCGGTGTGACCTTCGATCTCGAGAGCGTACGCGCGGAGGTGATGGAGTTGGCCCAACACCAGGTGCTCAGCGGATTCGCGAGAGCGCAGCCAGGCGCTCGGTCTGTTTCCGACCTGCTTCACTTCAACAGAGTCGAAGGGCTCACCCCGGGTTTCGGGGGGGTGTTCCGTCCCGGCAGCGGTGCGCTCGAACTCCGAGTTTGGGGATCGTACGGGTTTGGTGATCGGCGTTTGAAGGGTCGTGTTACGCTGGCACGCACCACGGGCGCAGTCACGGTTCAGCTGCAAGGAGGCAGAACTGTTCGCGACGTCGGTGATGATCGAGTAATCTCGCCAGCACTCAACTCAATCCTGGCGCAGGAATTCGCGAACGACTTTGGAGACTATTACCTGGCAACAGAGGGTGTGATATCTGCGCAGGTCGCGGTCGGGCCGCGCGCGGTTGTGAAAGGGAGCGTGGGCGCAAACGATACTGAGAGCCTAGCGGTCTTGGCTCGGCCGGCGACCGGCACATTCCGGATCAACCACGCCCTCGGTGCAGGGCGGCTGTTGTTTGCGAGCGTGGGTGTTGACCGCCGCAGTGTGGGGTTTGCAGCCGGCAGCGGAATCAGCGGGAGATTGAATGTTGAGGGCGGAATCTGGGACAACCGCCGCTATCTCCGGGTGCTCGTAGGTGGACGCGCTTGGGTTCCAATGGGTGGTGCGGACTTGGTGACCCGCGCATGGGTGGGGTGGGGGTCGAACGACCTACCGGCGCACAGGGGTTTTGTATTCGGCGGACGTGGCACTCTCGTGAGCGAGCCATTCAGGATGTGGGGCGGGCGCCGCACGGCGTTCGGAGCCGTCGAATGGCGGATCCCTGCCCCATTCTTCGCCGTTCCCCTAGGGGCGCGTGTGTCCACGGGAGACAGGATCTTCGTAGTGCCGTTTGTGGCGGCAGGCTGGTCCGGAGGCGCAATCACCAACGGCGTGGGACTTTCTTCGGACGGCATTCAGCCTGTTGTGGGGATAGCTGTCGAGTGGTTTCACAATCTAATGAGAGCGGATTTCGGGATGAGCCTCCGAGAAAGACGGTTCGGAGTGATTATAGATGTCAGCCGGGATTTGTGGCCGATCTTGTAGAGAAGCTTCGAACGCTCCCTACCGGCCGCCGTAATAGTGGTAGCGCGCGGCCGGTTCGGAACATAACTTATGAAGTTACAGGCGTTTGCAGCATAGATGATACGGAGGTGGAGTGACGACGGAGTTCAGGGACGAGTGGCTTTCGGCGACTCTGGAGGAGTTGGTCGGGGCGGAGAAGCTGGCGGAAATCCGCGCAGCTGAAAATGCAAAGGAATCGTTGTGGCAAACCGCTGTTGGGGAGCGTGCCACAGTCGATGAAGAACTTCTCGGTGCGCTGTCGAGGCGGTTCAGGTTGAAGCTCGCCGACATGTCGCAGTGGGAACAAGCGGCGCTCGACGCGGTACCGCAAGAGGCGGCCCGACAGTACCATATTCTGCCATTGCGCATCACCGATTCCTTTCTGGAAATTGCCTCCTCCAATCCATTCGATCTCGATTGCGAAAAGACGTTGGCTTTCGCAACCGGGCGCGAGGTGAGAGTTGTCCTGGCGAGCCCGTCCTCCATCGAGACCAAGATCGACGAGTTGTATCATCCCGAGAACGTTCTCGAACAGCTGATCGAGGGAATGGGTGGGGTGGGTGCGGATGTCACGCAGCTGGAGGACACACCTGATCTCACTGACGAACTCTCGATCTCGGCTGAAGAGGCATCTCAGAGGCCGGTCGTACGACTCGTGGACCTGATCTTCTCGGAGGGCATCCTCGCACGGGCGAGTGATATCCACATCGAACCCGAGGAAGGTGGCATTGCCGTCCGGTTCCGCATAGACGGGGTACTTCGCGAGCACATGAAGATCCCGCGCGCGGCCGGTTTGCCTCTCATCTCCAGAATAAAGATCATCTCGGGCCTGGACATCGCCGATCGGCTGCGGCCCCAGGATGGAAGGGCGCGAGTGGCGGTGAACGGCCTGCCGGTGGACTTGCGAGTGTCGACCCTGCCGGCGTCGCTCGGGGAAAAAGTGGTTGTCCGCGTACTGGACACCACACAAACTGTTTTGTCGCTCGATTCGCTTGGTCTGAGCGAAAAAGAGTCCGGAGACATACGAGGACTACTGGACAACAGGGATGGGATCATTCTCGTCACCGGACCGACAGGCTCGGGAAAGACGACCACGCTCTATTCTGCCATCGAGCATGTGAAGAGTGAAGGTGTCAACATCGTTACGGTAGAAGATCCGGTGGAGTATCGCCTCGCCGGCATCGTCCAGGTTCAGGTCAATGAGAAGGCCGGATTGAACTTCGCGTCTGCCCTGCGATCCATTCTTCGTCAGGACCCTGATGTAGTCCTGGTCGGTGAGATTCGCGACCGGG
>JBDGYW010000566.1:0-4713 GCA_039588935.1 Gemmatimonadota bacterium
AGTGCATGTTCATGTCAGTTCCTGTATGTCAAAAGAGAAGGCCTTGAGTCCTTCTGAGGACCCGTTTTCCATACGGAGTGCTGCCAACTTGTCGGAGAGCATGTCTACGCAATGCTGTTCGAGTGCAACCATGAAAAGCGTGCTCGAACCGGGGAACGCTCTACTCCCGAGCTTGTGGCCGGTCGTTCCCATTCCGAGGACGTTCGGGATCTCGCTGTAGCCCGGCACGTCACAGTTGTGGAGCATCTGTTTGACGTCTTCCGTCTGACCGGCGTCGACGATCATCAATACCATCTTCATCGGTTCATCTCGTAGTAAAGGAGTGGAATGGCAACCAGCGTGAGCGCTGTCGCTACGATGGCTCCGCTGATGAGGGCGATACCGAGCCCTTGGAAGATCGGGTCGCGCACCATCACGAATCCTCCGATCACGACCGCAGCCGCGGTGAGGATGATGGGACGGGCCCGGATGAGTCCCGAGGCGATTACCGCGTCATGCAGACTCTGGCCGCGCTCGAGACCGAGATTTATGAAATCAACGAGCAGTATCGAGTTCCTGACGATTATGCCTGCCAAGGCAATCATTCCAATCATCGAAGTCGCCGTGAAGAATGCGCCGGTAATTGCGTGCGCCGGAAGAATCCCGATCAGCGTGAGGGGGATCGGCGCCATGATCACGATCGGAATTTTGAAAGACTGGAACCACGCGACCACCAGCACGTAGATCAGCACCAGCACCGCGGCAAAGGCGATCCCCAGGTCCCGGAACACGTCGAGAGTTATGTCCCACTCACCGTCCCAGACCATGAACGTCTGTTCAGTTAGTGTCGGAGATTCCGACCAATAGATCGGTGAATCTTCAGCCGCCTCGGTGAGCGGCTCCTGCATCTCGAGCATTGCGTAAGCAGGGCTCTCGAGCCGACCCGCAACGTCACCGGTCACGTAGACGACCGGCCGCAGGTTCTTGTGCATTATGACGGTAGGCGCCGACGCGCTGTCGAATGCAGCCAATGTCGCGAGGTGCCGTGAGCCCCTGGGTGTGGAGATCGGTATGCCCGCCAGGTCGCCTACGCCGCTCACGATTGAATCGGGGAGCAGTACGCGAATTCCGACCGCTTCGGCAGCAAACTCATCGTGAAGCAGTCCGACCGTGGCGCCTCCCATCGAGGCCGCAATCGTCTGCGCAATTTCCTGTGGGTTCGTACCTGCTCTAGCGGCCTCGGCCTGGTTTATCGATGCGTGCAGCTCTGAATGTCGAGCCGTGACCGACCAGTCGACGTCGACTACTCCGTCGGTTGCGATGAATACATCGCGGACTCTGCGGGCGGCTTCAATCTGCTCTTCATAGGTGGGGCCGTAGATCTCCGCTACCAGCGTCGCGAGCACCGGCGGACCCGGTGGAATTTCCGCTAGCTTCACCGAAGCTCCGTATGCTTGTGCTACCGAATCCACCGCGGGCCGAAGCCGCAATGCGATGTCGTGACTTTGTTCGGAGCGATGGTGTTTGGGCTGAAGATTGACCTGCACATCGGCCACGGTTGGGCCTTTGCGCAGGAAGTAATGCCTCACCAGGCCGTTGAAGTTGAACGGTGCGGCTACTCCCGCATACGTCTGCACATCGTGAACGGCCTCGTCGCGAGCAACTGTGAGCGCCAGCGCCTGCGCAACCTCGGCGGTGCGTTCGAGAGAGGTTCCCTCCGGCATATCGACGATGAGCTGGAATTCGCTCTTGTTGTCGAAGGGGAGCATCTTCACGGTCACGAGCTTCGTCGGCACCAGCAGTACGGTTAGCAGTAAGAGCAGCGCCATCGCGCCGTAGGTTCTGACACGTCTCTTATTGTCACCCAGCAGCCGGGTGAGCCAGCCGCGATACCAAACCGCGACGCGTCCCGTAGGCAATGGCTCCTCATCCGGATCCGGGCCAGGCCGGGGTGATTCTCCGTCCGGCTTGTGGCCTTTTACGAGCCGAATCGCGAGGAACGGTGTGACGATGAATGCAACCGCCAGCGAGAACAACATTGCTACCGATGCGCCTACCGGAATTGGTCGCATGTACGGACCCATGAGGCCGGACACGAATGCCATCGGCAGGATCGCGGCGATCACGGTGAACGTCGCTAGGATCGTCGGGTTGCCGACCTCGTCCACCGCCATGACGGCCGCTTCATCTGTGCTGCGCCTGCCGAGGCCGATGTGACGAGCGATGTTCTCGACCACGACTATCGCGTCGTCCACAAGTATGCCGATGGCGAACACGAGGGCGAACAGAGTGATCCTGTTTAGTGTGTATCCGTAGAGGCGATACACCATCAAAGTGAGCGCGAGCGTAACCGGGACCGCAACCAAGACGACGATCGCTTCACGCCATCCCAGTGTGAACCATACCAGTACTACCACACCCACAGTGGCGACGAATATGTGGAACAGCAGTTCACGTGATTTTTCCGTTGCCGTCTCACCGTAGTCCCGCGTGACGGTCGTGCGAACGTCCTCAGAGAAGACGCTGCCACGCAGCTCGTCCGTGCGTTCGATAACGTGGTGCGCTATGGTCGCTGCGTTGGTACCCTCACGCTTCGCGATCGCTATGGTGACGGCCGGCTCGAAGTCGGTGCCGGTTCCGCCGGTCGGCAAGAACGACACATAGCTTTCGGGCTCACTGGGACCATCGGTTATCGTCGCGACGTCGCGAAGTAGAATCGGGCGGTCGTTCATTACACCGACCACGATCCCGCTTACCTGGTCGACGTCGCGGAGCAGGTGCCCAACGCGTACGGGAATGCTGCGGTTTCCGCTGAGGATGGAACCGGCAGGCAATTCGGAATTGTTAACCGAGAGGATGTGTGCAGCAGCGGCTGCGGAAAGCCCGCGTGCGGCTAATGCCTGTGGGTCGAGCCTAACCGATACCTCACGGGGCGCTCCGCCGATCACCCATGTCTCAGCGACGTCGGGGATTCGCTTCAACTCTGCTGCCAGCTCCGATGCCTGCTGGCGAAGCAGGTAGCCATCCCCGGCATCCGAACCACCCGAAAGTGTCAGCGTGAAGATCGGTACCTCGTTGATTCCGTGTAGCGTCACCAGCGGTGGTGTTGCTCCCGGCGGCGACTTGGCAGCGTTTCCAAACAGCTTGCCGTGCAAGCGGGCCAAAGCGATGTCCGGATCGGTACCGACCTTGTAGCGAGCGGTAACCAGTGCGCCGTCGGTCTGCGCCGCCCCGTAGACGTACTCGACGTCCGGTATCTCCCAGATCGAGCGCTCGAGCGGTTCGAGAATGCGCCGCTCCACCTCGTGAGGGCTCGCACCGGGCAAGCCAACGGCGATGTCGATCATCGGGACGCGGATCTGTGGCTCTTCCTCACGCGGTGTGGTCAGCAGCCCGCCCAGGCCTGCCACCAGCGATGCTCCAATGAGCAGGGGCGTGAGCTTGGAGTTCAGGAAGCGCTGCGCAACAGCGCCTGAGAATCCGGTCTTCATGGTACGATCCTCTCACCAGGCTCGAGTCCACTCAGGACCTCGACCCGTGTTTCAGTTTCACCGTCACCGGTGGTTGTGGGAGGTACAGCCCTACCAAGTCGCACCCAGCGAACCTGTTCGCCCAACGAAGTCAGGACTCTGACACCGGTCAGCTGACCGCGACGCACGACTGCGCGCTCGGGAATCGCAACGCCAGAACGGGATCCGGTTGGTACGAGAGCCGTCACCGATACGCCGGTAGCCCAGTCAGACGGCACGGTTGCGCGAACCTGCACGGTGCGCGTCCACGGGTCGGCGCCGGATGCTACGGCACGCACTTCGGCGGTGGTCAAGACTCCGTCGCTACCGGACACCGTCAGGAAAGAACCCGTGCTCACGTTACCGGCGACATCAGCGGGGACTGCTATTACAACTTCGCGAGGGCCGTCGGCGTCAACGACGATCAGCGGCATTCCGGGAGCGGCGAGATCACCCACGTTGATGTGGCGCGCAACGACAGCACCATCAAACGGAGCGCGGATCGTGGCATAGCGGTTGGCGTTTTCGACCTCGACCAAAGAGGCTTCCGCCATCGCCAACTGCGACTCGGCCCGAGTGAGGCCGAGGAGAGCCTGGTCACGTTGCATGCGCGGAACGGCGTCCTGTGCCAGTAGAGTGTCCATTCTGGCCGCATGCCGCGCCGCTTCGTCGCGTGCGGCCCGGGCGACGGTAACGGCTGCTTCTGCCTTGGCTCTGCTCACCGAGATGTCTTCGGTGCCCAACCGGATGAGTGCCTGGCCGGCGCGCACGCGGTCGCCGACTTCGACCGGTATGGCGGTCACGCGCGCCATCATCCGTGTGGACAGAGATGCACGGTTCCGGGCCTCGATGTTTCCGTCGACCGCGACTACGGTCGTGAGAGTCTCGGCCTGGACGGTGATGGCGTTGGATGGTTCCTGGATCGGCGTAGATGACTCAGTGGTCTCATGGCCGCAGGCCGTCACTCCGATGGCCAGCATTGTCAAATAGATAGTCTTGTTCATCGGTCGTTCACTCCGTATGCGAAGTCCAGTGCTGCAAGTGCGACGAACAGGTCACGGCGGGCTTCCAGTAGCTGAAGCGTTGCGGCCGTGGCCGCCGCCTGGACGTCGAGTAGTTCTGTGATTGGTGCGGCTCCAGTGCGGTAGCGAAGCCGTGCCTGTTCGAGAGCTTCCGCGCCTTCTGCGTCAGCTGACGCCGCGACTGACACACGTTCGGATGCCGC
>JBDGYW010000567.1:0-4709 GCA_039588935.1 Gemmatimonadota bacterium
TTCGGTATCGCCAATTCATGGAGGACGGCAGAGAAGCCGAGGCTGAACAATACAGGCTCGTAGACCCCGAGGATGCGTCTGTATACCGATCGGCCCAATGGTACACGGATAACGTAATCTGTGTTTGCAGGGAGTCGGCGTATGCTTTCCTGACCACGGTCATCGATGACGTTATCGAGATGTATGATGAGGCCGGTGTGCCGGTCACCATGATCCATACGGGAGGAGATGAAGTACCACGAGGCGCATGGTCCGGGTCTCCGATTTGCGCGGAATATATGAGGCAGCATCCCGAGATCGACAATCCCAGGAATCTTCAAAAGGTTTACTTCGAAGGCATCAATGAATACTTGAGTTCAAAGGGGTTACAGACGGGTGGCTGGGAGGAAGTGGCAATGAACTTCAGGGAGAATGGATCGTGGACGCCGAACGATGAATTCACGGATTCAGACGTGACACCCTTTGTCTGGAATAGCCTCTGGGGGGCTGAGGATCTTGGGAACCGACTTGCCAACGGTGGATACCCTGTCGTCCTGTGTAACGTGACCAACTTCTACTTCGATCTCGCGTATAACAAAGATCCCAGAGAACCGGGGCTTTATTGGGGCGGTTTTGTGAATACACGGGAAGCTTTCGAGTTCGTGCCCTATGACGTGTTCAAATCAATAAGGACAACCGCGGATGGCGTGTTGTACACCGATGACGATTTCGCCGGCAAGGAGGTGCTCACCGCCGAGGGCAGAAGGAACATTCTGGGGCTCCAGGGCCAACTGTGGTCGGAGACACTGAAGGGGCAGGATATGCTCGAGTATTACTACCTACCCAAGATGCTCGGCCTGGCCGAAAGGGCATGGTATGGACAGGCGGAATGGGGAAATATCAGCGACAGAGAGGAGAGGAACGAAGCAATAGACGCGGCATGGAACGTATTCGCCAACTCACTCGGCAGGAGAGAATTCCCGCGGCTGGATCATCTGTACGGCGGCTACAACTACCGTCTGGCGCCTCCGGGGGCCAAAGTAGAGGGCGGCCGGTTGGCAGCAAATACCGCCTATCCGAGTATGGTGATCAGATATACCACAGATGGTACGGATCCGACATCCGAATCGCCACGTTATTCCGAACCTCTAGAGATTGCTTTTGAGACCGTCAAGCTGAGTACGTTTGATTCCCGAGGCAGGTCGAGTTTGCCCACGGTAATCACACGTCAGCAGAATTGATTTGGTCATACAGCCAACTGGAATCTGATCTTATGAGTCATGCGCCGGACACCTCCAACCGACTATTGTCGCTGGATGCCCTTCGGGGATACACAATTGTCTTGATGGTGATCGTCAATGATCCCGGCTCATGGAACCATGTGTATCCGCCCCTCCTGCACGCGGAGTGGCACGGTATCACATTGACCGATCTGGTTTTCCCCTTCTTCCTTTTCATCGTGGGGGTGTCGATCGCGCTGGCATACTCCAAACGGTTGGATGCCGGAGCCGACAGGAAGGACCTTTATAAGAAGATCGTATCCAGGGCCGTCAAGATCATGCTGCTCGGTTGGTTTCTGTGGTTGTGGCCGACTTTCGACTTCGGCGGGATGCGGTACGTGGGGGTATTGCCGAGGATCTCGATCGTCTTCCTCGTGTGCGCTGTTGTCTACTTGAACACGACATGGAAGCAGCAGGTATGGATAGCGTCGCTGATACTGATCGTATACTGGCTGTTGATGGCAGCGGTGCCGGTTCCCATAGACGATGTGATCCGTAATGCGTTGGCGACTGGACAGGTGCAGTATAGTGGGGGATTGCTGGACATCGGAGACATCCGCCAAATATCGGATGGCTTCGTAGCGGCAAATTACGAGCCGGGTGTAAATATCACCGCCTGGCTCGATCGTCTACTGGTCCCGGGCCACTTCTGGCAGGAAACCTGGGACCCTGAAGGATTGATGAGCACTTTTCCCGCGATAGTCACCGGGATGATCGGGATGCTCGTTGGGAAACTGATTCTCACCATAGACGAACCTTACAAAAGGGTCGCATGGATATTCTTTTTTGGATTCTCCCTGTATCTCCTCGGCGGAGCATGGGAATGGTTCATGCCATACAACAAGAATCTGTGGTCGAGTTCGTACACCCTATGGACTGCGGGCGTGTGCACGATGGGTCTAGCAGCTTGCATCCTAGCGGTGGACATGCTGGGTTACACGAAAGGCACGAAGCTAGGCACAGTGTATGGGGCGAACGCAATCACATCATATGTTCTGGCCGGGATGCTCACCGTCGTGTTCTACTCGGAAATCTTTGGGGGAGTTTCTCTGAATGGACTGTGGATGGATGGTCTGACCGGTGCCGGACTACCGCCTAAACTGGCCTCCATGATGTACGCAGTCATATACATGCTCATCATTTACATCCCTGCCTACGCCCTGTACCGGAAGAGAATCTTCTTGAAGGTGTAGAGCTTCAAAGGATCCGGTCGATTTCTCCCAACTCGTCGTCGGTGAACGACGGGTTCTCGAGCGAGGTCACGCAGTTTTCGATTTGCTCGACGCGACTTGCACCGACGACGGCCGACGTGACCGCCGAGTGACGCAGCACCCAGGCCACCGCCATCTGGGCCAGCGACTGACCGCGTGCGCGAGCAATCTCGGCCAACTGCCGCACCTGCGTTACTCGCTCGTCAGTGATTTCCTCACGACGGAGGAAGCCGTGGTCCTTGGCCGCTCTCGAGTCGTTCGGAATGCCGTCGAGATACCGATCGGTGAGCATCCCTTGCTCCAGCGGTGAGAAAACGATGCAGCCGATGCCCTCCTCTTCGAGTGTCGCCAACAGGCCATCCTCGACCGACCGGTCGAACATGCTGTAGCGCGGCTGGTGGATCAGGCAGGGTGTTCCCAGTTCCCGCAGCAAGCCCGCCGCCCGGCGTGTCTCCCCGGGCGGGTACGCCGAAATCCCGACGTAGAGCGCCTTGCCCTGGCGAACGGCGGCGTCGAGCGCGCCCATGGTCTCCTCCAACGGCGTCTCCGGATCGGGACGGTGGTGGTAGAAAATGTCCACATACTCCAGCCCGAGACGGTTGAGGCTCTGGTCGAGGCTCGCGAGCAAGTACTTACGCGAGCCCCAATCGCCATACGGGCCGGGCCACATGTCCCAGCCGGCCTTCGTGGATACAATAAGCTCGTCCCGGTACCGTCCGACGTCCTCCCGCAAGATCCGGCCAAAGGTCTCCTCGGCCGATCCGTAGGGAGGGCCGTAGTTGTTGGCGAGGTCGAAATGGGTGATCCCCAGGTCGAAGGCCCGGAACACCATGGCGCGAGCCGTCTCGAAATCGTCGATGCCACCGAAGTTGTGCCAGAGGCCGAGCGAGATGACCGGCAATCTGAGACCGCTGCGGCCGCAGCGGTTGTAGGGCATCGACTCGTAGCGATGCTCATCCGGATGGTACACCGTGACGACCTCCTTGTTGTTTTGAAAGAGACGCCGAAAATCGGGGGACCGCAACACCTGCGGGTCGTTGGCGTCGGCTCGCTCGTTACTGTGCCCGACCCCCCCGGGCTCTCTGCTGCGGTGGTGACACGGTTGTGGAAATGGGTTAACATGAAAGTTCACAATGTGACATCGGAGGTCGTGATGTTCATGTCCTCACGTTTTGACCGCGCCCTGCTACCCCTGAGCGTGGCTGCCGGACTCCTTGTTGGCTTTGCGTCCGGCTGCGCCCGCTCGACCTCAACGAACGAGACCGAGCCCGAAATCGCCGTGCCCGAAGTCGCCCTACGGGTGGAGCCGGCTGAGGGCGAGATTCTGAAAAGGGACCGGGAGTCCATCGCGAACGCCCTGCAGGGCCGCACTTCTGGAGTCCGTGTGGCGGTGAATCCCAACGGCACCATCACCGTCCGCATCCGAGGTGCTACGTCGTTTTACGGCAGCGACGAGCCGCTGTACGTGCTCGACGGCGTCCCCCTAATGTCTGGACACGGTGGGACCCTGGCCGGCGTCAATCCGTACGACATCGAATCCATCAAGGTGCTGAAGGGTCCCCCCGAGACGACGCTGTACGGGGTGCGTGGCGCCAACGGCGTCGTCCTCATCAAGACCAAGCGGCCGTAGCCGCAGGCGTTCCGCGCAGGCTCCCCCGGCCTGCGCGCCTTGACCGCTGCGGACGCTTGCGTATCATCCGCTGTGGCCCAAGGAATTGACGCATGCCCATTCAACCCACCCAGCCCTATGAACGAATCTCACCGGCCTCGGTATTTGTTTGTCGCGTCCCTAATTCTTCTGGCCAGTTGCGGCCGTGAGGAACACACTACACCGCTGTTCAAGCTACTGACGCCGGATCAGACCGGAATCACGTTCGCCAATACCATCACGACCAACGACTCAGTGAATGTGCAATTCGATTCCTTTGTCTATAACGGCGGCGGTGTGGCTATCGGCGACATCGACAACGATGGACTGGCGGACGTCTTCTTCACGGGCAACATGGTTTCGAGCCGCCTTTATCTGAACAAGGGGAACATGCGATTCGAGGACATTACGGAATCGGCAGGGGTGGTGACCGACCGATGGGCCTACGGGGCCAGCATGGTGGACATCGATGGCGACGGGTATCTCGACATCTACGTCTCCGTCTCCGGGCACCCATGGTCTCAACCGGAAGAACGGGCCAACCTGCTATTCCTCAACACCGGAGATCGTACGTTCAGGGAAGCTGCCGCA
>JBDGYW010000568.1:0-5156 GCA_039588935.1 Gemmatimonadota bacterium
TTGTCGAGACATGGTTTGTGGCTCGCTTGGTGGCGAGAGCCGCGCAGCCCGCCGCTCGGCGATGGCTGACCGGGTAAGGTCCGTGGCTTGAAACGCCCAAAGCCGGACGACACCTAGCCATCCGGAGCGTGAGCGTGTTTCCTCTGTCATTGACGTGAGGAGGTCGGCAAGTTCTTCACCGTAGTGCTCCCGGAATGAATCGGGAAAGCGATGTAGCAGCCAGCGAAGCAGACGGTTCATGGATTTCACTGGTCGAGGACTCCAGCATCCTGGGCCCAGGCCACGATACCGTGGAACAGTCTTGCCTCGGCAGCGATGCGGCGGCGCCCCGCGGCAGTTATGCGGTAGTACCGACGCTGGCTATGCAATTGCTGCTTTGGCTTCGCCTCAGCGATGAACTCTGCGTCCACCAACTGCTTGATGGCGCGGTAGAGAGACCCCGCGCCGATACGGAACGCGCCCCCCGTACGCTCTTCGATCTGCTGCATGATGGCGTACCCATGTCGCTCACCTTCAACCAAGGCGACCAGGATCTGAAACATGAGGGGCGGATCTGAAACATGAGGGGCGGGAGCGTGTTCGTCTCGGCGGTACTGGATTGTCTCGACATCAAAACCTGCCCATTTCGCACATGTGCATAATACATATGTTAACCCCACTGTGAACTCGGGTCAATGGGCTTGTGGAAGAATCAGGTGGCTTGCGGCCGCCATCTGCTGGCGCTGCGACGCGCCGCTCACAAGATGTCTGGATGCGAGTCAACCATGTTGTGAATCCTGTTGTGAGTTTCGTACGACATTCGGTTGAGCAGACGTCTTCGAGATACGACGCCGATGCCCAGAACACCGCGTGAATGCTATTGGTTGTCGTGCCTGACCTAGTTACTCGCCAGCATGGGGTTAAGTGGGGCGTTGATTGAGGAGATCTGTGTCAGTCTCTGTGTCAGTAAGGTCCTGCAAAGTCATACATCATAATCAGTAGGTTATGGTTCGTGTCCCCCGTCCGATACCAAGGCATCCGTCGCCGCCGCACGCCAATACACAGAGGCGAATACGCGCGCCACACTGGCGCGTGTTTTCAGGGCGCAGCGAAGAGTATGGATCGCGTGCATATGAAGCGAGCACTATCGACGCGCTCACTCTCAGACCTGCGCAAAGTCAGTGCGTCTGACTTTCTTGAGTGCCGCAAGACCTACTGATTCTCGGTCACTGGGTTGCCTGGCCGAGAGCAAAATGACGACCACCCCTGAAACCACAGCGGTGCGGGAAGGTTTCTGTAAGTGTCACCACGTCATGGACCGTGAGCTGCATGACGGCGCCGTCTGGCCTCACCCCTCGAAACGAGAAGAAACACAATCGTGTGCGGTTTAGTCCGATCCCAAAACCCGAACCGGATCCACCGTGGTCGCACGGTGCGCGGGGAACCACGCTGCTACGAGCCCGATGACGATGAAGGCGACGGGCGTGAGAATGAACACGAGCGGGTCTCGTTCGCTGACCTCGAAGAGCAGGGAGGCGAGGAGTCGGCTGAGCGCAAATGCCGTGGCCAAGCCAAAAACAAGGCCCACCGCCAAAAGCCATCCTGCCCTCTTAAGAACCTGTAGCCGGACGTCCCTGGCCATCGCTCCCAAGGCGAGTCGGATTCCCAACTCCTGCCTGCGCCGGCTCACTCTGTACGAAAGCGTGCCGTAAATTCCCGTGCCAGCGACCAAGGCAGCCAAACTGGCGAAGATGCCAATGAGGAAAAAGGCGAATGTGTCTCGAGCCAGCGCGCCGGCCACGATGTCGTCCATTCGCCGGGCGCCGTGAACGACCAGGTTCGGATCGAACCTGGCGAGCTCGCTACGGGCTATCTCGAAGATGTCTTCCCTCGGGGCTTCCGTGGCTATCACATGGGTCATGTCCCAGCCCCTGACCTGCGCGGCTTGGGAATGGGGCATGAAGACCTGGGGGGCAACCGTTCCGCGACGATCCTGGGCCACATCTCCGACAACCCCCACAATCCGCCCAGCTTCGCGGCGACCCACGAAGACTCCCTGCCCGATGGGGTCCGTATCCCTGAAATAGAGGCGCTCCATCGCCTGATTGATGATCACCACGGGCTGCCCCCGGCTGTCATCCGTTACCTCGAACAACCTCCCCGTTATTAGCGGAATACCCATTGCCTCGAAATATTGCCCTTCCACGGCACGATACTCCGCCCGGCCAGCTACGCGTTCCCCTTCCGCATTGACGTATCCGCGGCCCCAGTTCATGGATCCTCCGGACACCGGAAGCCAGGAGACCGCGCCGGCTGCTGCGACGCCCGAGACGGCTGCCATCCGTTCCTGAAAGCCTTGGTGGAACTGGACACGGTCCGACCACTCCCGGTAACGCGGCCGGGGTAAGTGGAACTGAACAGTGGCGACGTTCGTCGGAGTGATACCAAGATCGAACCGGATTAACTGTACCATGCTGCGCAGAAAGAGACCGGTACCCACCATGAGCACCAGCGCCAGGGTCACCTGGCTTACGACCAGGAGCTCCTGCATTAGCCCGCTTTTTCCTCCGGCGGAAGCGGCCCGAGACGAATCCCAAAGCGAGCGGTTGGGATTCTGGCCGGATTGGCGCAGGGCCGGAATCAGCCCGAAAAGAAGGGCTGTCAGAACGGATATGCCAAGCGCAAAAACGAGCAGTCTCCCATCCGGTGAAACCTCGTGGATCCGGGGGAGCAAGTCGGGAGGCGCCATGGAAAGGAGTATCTCAACGCCGAGGAAAGCCACAATCACTCCCCCCAACCCTCCAAGAATTGCTACGATTCCGGATTCGATCAGAAGGTGCCGAACAAGGCGGAGCCGGCCGGAACCAAGAGCGGTTCGGACGGCCAGTTCCTTGGCACGCACTACGTTTCGGGCCAGGAAGAGGTTCGCCACATTCATGCAGGCGATGAGCAGCACCAACCCGGCGGCACAAAGCAGAAGGACGAGTACGCGGTCTACGTTTCCTACTATGTTGCTCCTGAGCGGGACCACGCGCGTGGAGTATTTACGCATGTCGGTGCGCCACTCCTGCCTTTCCGGGTCCAGGTTCGCCTGGTAGGCGTCGACCTGGGCTTGGGCTTCGGTGATCGACCTCCCCGGGCGCAAACGAGCCACCTCACACAAGTAGTGGCCATTTTCTCCTGACGCGGCGGATACCATGTCGAGCGGCGTCCAAAGGTCGACGTCTCCGCCTACCACGTCTCTGAAGTCGGGGGGCATTACGCCGACTATTTCCACGGATTGATCGTCCAGCAGGATCCAACTGCCTAGGATCTCGTCTCCATCAGCCGAGAGGGCTGTGTAGAGGCGGTAGCTGATGACAGTGGCAGAAAGTGGTGGGGTTTCTTCCTCGCGCAGGAACCCTCGGCCCAAAATCGGATTTACTCGAAATACATCGAAGTAGTCGGCCGCAACACGTAGAGCGGTCACCCTTTGAGGCAGACCTTGCCCGGTGAGGGTGAAACTGACTGGCCGGAGGATGTACATGGCAGTGGTGGCCTCGAATGCGTCGATCAGTTCCCGGTGCTCGACGTACTCGGGACCCGTGAGCGACCCATCGGTTGAAAGGCGGTCGCTATGTACACTCATTAGGCGCACCAGGCGATCCGGCGCCTCGTACGGCAAAGGACGGAGCGCCACATGGTCGAGCACGCTGAACACCGCCGTGTTCGCTCCAATGCCCAGCGCCAGCGTGAGAATTGCCGGAATCGCGAAGGCAGGAGAACGCAAGAGATATCGAGTGGTCTGGCGAATGTCTTGAAATATCGACGAGAGTTCAGGCCGCCGACCGCCCCACCAACCTCGTGAACCGCCGGATGGCGTGGCATCCTCACTGTTCCGTTTCGCCGGGGTCGCCAGCCGTCGTTGCCGGCGCTTGAGCCGATACGTCGACCAGCGAGCGGCCACTCCCTGAACGAGCCCATCCCAAACGGCGGACAAACAAACCACTGTGATGCTTTTTCCCTCGCGACGGGCGTCATTCATTTGATCCAGGAGAAGCTGGACCATGTCCGTCTCAAATCTCTTCCGAGTCGAGGAGGGGAACGTGCGTAAAAGCGTGCGGTAGGCCAGGATCGATAACCGATACAGCATTGCTCCTCCCCTAGGTTCCCTGACGCGTGACGGGCTGGATTTCCACCGACCGGGCTCTCGCAATCAGGGCCTCGAGCCGGTCGACTTCGGCTAGGCACACTGCGATACCGAAATCGGTGAGTGTGAAGTACTTCCTGCGTTCGTCTTCGGGTCCGGTTGCCTGTGGCCGTTCCGACTCCGCGATCAATTCGTCCAGCAGCATTCCGTTCAGGGTTCGATAAAAGCTCCCGGGCAGAATTCTCTTTCGGCCCTGCCGCTGCTCCTGAAGTTCCTTGACTATGCTCCAGCCGTGGCGCTCTCCCTCCATCAACGCCAGGAGTATCTGAAATTCCAGGTCCTTTAGCGGTAGCCGGTCTTTGGGATCAATTTGCGAAGCCTTGGGCATGACCTACTCCTATATTCGCATTTTGTGACTAGTCACATAATGAGAGTATAGTGCAAGTCAGGCGCTGTCAAGGCCTCGAGGCTGCATACTCACATGGTAGTCATGTCAAATTGAACCGTTTCGGCGAAGCTAGCCAGGTGTTGCGCCTGAATGCGAACAGCTAACGTGGCCGCACTGTCATTTCGGACAGGAACTCCGAGCGGAACTCACATTTCCAGCCACATGACACAGAGACCGGTAACGGAAAAGCGATTTGGCTAATTGAGTTCTTCGTGCTGGCGGGAGTTGTGTCAGTTTCTGTGTCAGTAAGGTTTTGCAAAGTCTTACATCAAGGGCTGCGAAGTACGACAGCGGACGACACAAACTCGCGGTTTGACAACAAGATGTAACGAAACGATGTATGACTTGGCCCGCCTCTTAATCAGTAGGTTCGGGGTTCGAGTCCCTGGCGGGGTATGCAAGTACGGCGACCAACATGGTCGCCGTTTTGTTTTGACCGCGGGAAATACCTGCTCACAACTGGTACCGAGTGTCTGGTGCAGCACGAACTAATCAAGGTCGGCCCGACCTCCCAGTCTGGTGGTCATTAGAAGTCACGGCTATGTTTGGCAAATCTCATCAGCGGTCTTGGAATGACCGACCTTCTGGATTACCTGAGCT
>JBDGYW010000569.1:0-4693 GCA_039588935.1 Gemmatimonadota bacterium
CCCGGCGTTTTTGATGTGGGGGTAGGCACCGCAGCGGCAGAGGTTGCCACTCACCTGATTGGCGACGTCACCGCGTGTGGGGTTCGGGTTCGCACGAAGCAATCCTTCCACTGAAATGATCTGTCCTGATGTACAGTAGCCGCATTGCATTGCGTCCTCTTCGACGAAAGCTTGCTGGACCTCTCCAAGCTCTTCACCCGACATCAGGCCCTCGACAGTGACGATGTCCACGCCTTCAGCCTCTACAGCCAAGGTCATACACGAATACCGCGGCTTGTCGTCGACCAGCACCGTGCACGCGCCGCATTCGCCTCGTTCGCAGCCGACTTTGGTGCCGGTGAAATGCAGTTCTTCCCTCAGCACGTATGCGAGCGACCAGCGGGGTTCCACGAGGTGTTGATAGGAACGACCGTTGATGCGCAACGTTACCGACACTTTCTCATCTGCGACCGCGACGTTCGCCCTGGCTGCGCTCTCCGCCGACAGCTGGCTTGATGCCGCCACGGAGGCTGCGCCGGCCCCCATCGTTGAAAGGAAGCCTCGCCGCGAAACTCCATTCTTGGGACCGTCTTTGTTTCGTGTCATGTGAACGTCCTCGTACTTGTGTGATGCAATCTGGCTGGAGAATCCCGGGACCTTACCGTGGAGTGGAATGCAGAGAGCCACGGACAAGATGTCCTGTTCCTTGCTTCTCGATAAGAAGACTACGCCACCGTTTGGGGCGGTGGCAAGTGGGCGCCATGCATCTTGAACATGTGCGGCCGCGGAACAACGCCGACGCGGCTATATCTCCCCTTAGAACCCGATCGAAAAACCCAACGAGATCACAGGGTAGAACTTGAAATATTGTCCGAGATCATCCTCGATGGCCTGCTGCTCCTGCGCCAGGTTCGCCTGAAACTCGGCCAGCGAGGCAACCGGACCATCAGCGTCGAGAACCACCTCAGGCGCGCCTTGGTACGCCACACCGAGGTCCACGAAAAACCCGAACTTGCTCCCCGCTGGATTACCCCATCCCACGCCAACGTATGGCGCCACGTCTTGGGTAACGATCTCACCAGTCAATGACGTTACCTCGGCCGGTGTGTACACCGTTCCGCCAATGTCTACGGACCCAACGTAGTCTCCAATGATCACTATTCCCTTGCTCGTGTACCGAAGGCCGCCCGTCACCCGGAACCCACCGGCCGGATATAGGTCTACCATGGCGGTGAGCTGCGGAGATTGTAGCTGGGTTGAATCGGATGTTGGACCGATGTTGCCTACGTATCATGTGTACCCACAACGATGCTTGATGGCCAGATGGGGTGTCATCGAGAGCGGGCACCCACACGCATGAGCGGGATCCACAAGCCATGGGGTGTGACCTAGATGATGATCGTGGGGTATCACGTGTGGATGGATGCCACAGGGTCCGTCGACAACGAAAGACCGCATTGGGAACTCATGTCAGACGCCGTGAGTGACGGGCAGGTAACGCACGATGAGGATCGTGACCACAGCGCTTTTGAGCATCAGCCGAGATTCCCTCCACGGCTGAGTACGCTCGAAGGTCTTGACAGGTCTGTAACCGAGGGATACGCTTGTCCGTTGTTCAGCACCCTCTCTCCACTGCAACCGGGTGGCTGGGCACACGTAACTCGTTATTTCATGGTCATTTAGGCCGTTTGGACCATAGTCGAGGTTTTGAGCTTGCTCGAATGAGTGAGGCTTGCTGCTGAGCGGAATTTCGCGAATGCGGCTGCTTCCCGGTGGGTTACGTGCATTTTTCCCATCGGTCAAACTCCAGGCTTCGTGGCGTGCATATCTGTGATTTGTTCGTTGTAAGGACCTCATTTCACCTCAAGGAGGAGGACTATGGTGCACACCAGGTTCTTCAAAGCTGTGCTGCTGTTTGGCGCAGTCGTGGCGTTTTTGGCGACCGCGACGGCTCCGGCAATGGCACAAGGAACCGGAACGATCCGAGGGGTCGTGACCCAGGAAGGTTCTGGACAGCCGATCATGGGCGTCCAGATCCACGTTCTCGGGACGCGCCTCACCGCCATTACAGACGAGAATGGCGCGTATCAGATCGTCAACGCCCCCGTTGGGAGCGTTGATATCCGGGTCCGCATGATCGGGTATTCGCGCGAAGCCGCGAATGCAAACCTCACCGCCAACCTTCCGTTGGAACTCAACTTCGAGATGAAACAATCGGTGATTGCCCTCGAGGCTGTGGTCGTAACGGGAGCAGGGGCGGCCTCCGAGAAGAAACAGTTGGGCAACACGATTGCCACTGTGGACATGTCTCGCATCGAGAACGCTCCTACGCAGTCGTTCTCGGAGGTGCTCGCAGGGCGTGAGCCTTCTGTGAACGTAGCCGCGTCGGGTGGTATTGCCGGCGCCGGAGCCCGGATCCGCATCCGCGGCTCGAGCAGCCTCTCGATGTCCAACGAGCCCGTGGTGTATGTGGACGGCGTTCGCATCGACAACGGTGGCGGTATGACCAACGTGGGTTCGGCGGCTGCATCGATGTCACGACTGGACGACATCAGCCCCGAGTCGATCGAACGGGTCGAGATTCTGAAGGGCGCTGCTGCCGCGACACTGTACGGCAGTGAGGCGTCGAACGGCGTCATCCAGATCTTCACAAAGAGGGGCAACTCTGGAGCGCCGCGGTTCAGCTTCCGCATCGAGCAGGGATTCACCAACTATCCCGGCGACGCGTGGCACCCGAACGCGGGCTTTGCGCGGACCCAGGGCCAGGCCGACACCATCAACGCAACTTTCGGTAACACCCCTGGCTGGACCAATGTAGCGCCTTTCGACGTATTCGAGCGCACGTTCTTGAAAGACTACATGGGGACCGGCCACGTGCAGACGTACGCGGCAAGCGTGACGGGCGGCGGCGAGACGGTCAACTACTTCGTGTCCGGGCGTTTCAACCGGGACGACGGCCCACTGGCCGTTCAGGATCTCGGTCCGACGCGGGATATCGCACGCAACATCCAGGGAACGGCAAGTGTAACGGTGTTCCCACGCGAGCGGCTTTCCTTCCGTATCGGCGCGCTGTACACGGACCGGATGAACACGATCCCGACCAACGGCAACAACATCTACGGCGTGTATTCACTAGGGATGTTCGGCAAGCCTGAAGAGGCTTACTGCGACGACGTCGATGAAGACGGCCGTTTGGACGTATCCACCGAGTACATCGGGGAGACGACCCCTGTCTGTACGACGACGGGCAACGCGCACGGCGCCAGGGCGTTCATGACCACGCGCGAGGCGGTGCAGGCGGAGCGGCAGCAGGACGCCGAGCACTTCAACGGCAACGTCACGGCATCGTATCAGGCCGCCGATCGACTCAACTTCGAGGCGACGTTTGGCATCGACGTAACCAATGCCCAGAACTTCTGGTTCAGGTTCTTCGGAAGCGACGTCGACGGTTTCACCGGTAACTCCACTGAGGGCGCACGCAGTATCGGACAGCGCAACCACCGCGAGGTCACGCTCGATGTCAAGAGTATCTGGGACGAGCGCTTCGGTGCCTTCTCATCGCAGTTCACAGCCGGTTTCCAGGGTTTCATCTCCACCAACAAGACCAGCGGTGGCGACGGCGACGTGTTCCCCGGCCCGGGTCTCGAGGTCGTAGGTGCCGCGGCGAACACCGATATCTTCGAGAACTGGCTCCAGGTCGTGAACACAGGTGCATTCGCACAGGAGCAGATCGGTTTCAACGACTACGCGTACTTCACGGTCGGCGGACGTTGGGACAAGAACAGCGCGTTTGGTGAAAACACCGGTGGCGCCTTCTACCCGAAAGTGAGCCTCTCATTGGTGCTCAGCGACATGCCGGCTTGGGGCAGCTCATTGGTGTCCACGCTCCGTGTTCGCGGCGCCCTCGGCAGGTCGGGTCTCCAGCCTGGTGCGTTCGACAAGTTCCAGACTTACCAATCAGGCACGACCACCCTCGGTGCCGGACTGAGACCGGCAAACCTCGGTAACGAAGACCTCGCACCGGAGAAGTCGACTGAGTTCGAGTTCGGAGCCGAGGTCGGTCTGTTCGACAATGTGATGGGTGTCGAGGCAACCTATTGGAACCGCAAGACGACCGATGCGCTCGTGCAGATGCAGTTCCCGGTCAGCGGTGGTTTCTCCAACCTGCAGCTCATCAACATCGGCGAGCTGGAGGGTCAGGGCCTGGAACTCAAGTTCGACTGGCTGACACTGGACCGAGAGAACCTGAGCGTGACCATGTTCGCCACGGGCTCATACATCAAGGAGAAGATCCTCAGCATGGGTACCGCCCCGCCGATCAAGGTAGGCGGCAGCTACCCGCGCTACCGTAACTTCCTGATGCCGCCGTGGGACACGGACGGTGACGGAACTCCCGACCGGTTCTTCGCTCCGGGCTCGTATTTCGGTGGAGCGCTCGTGGACTACGTACCGGGTTCCACTGTCCCATTTGACACCAACGGCGACGGCGTTCCCGACACCGAGGCGATCTTCCGTGCGTGGCTGGCGTCAGATACGGAAGTACAGGAAGAGCCTGAGGACCCCGATTACGGCCCCGGAGTCCATTTCCTGGGCGATTCCGAGCTACAGCCGATGCTGAGGGATGACGACGGTGACGGCGACAATCTCGACACCTATCTCGGCAAGCCGAGTCCGGACTGGTCCGGCTCGTTCGGAGCCACCGTCACGATGTTCA
>JBDGYW010000570.1:0-4692 GCA_039588935.1 Gemmatimonadota bacterium
TACGGTGCCGCTACCAGACGGTTCCAGCCTGCAGGTCCGCCTCAATCTGAAGAGATCGACTGGCCCACAATCTCCGAATGCCAGCCGGGGTCTCCACGTCTTGCACGAGGGAACGCCGGTCTCGCGGAGCGTCGATCCCGATGCATACGCCGAGGCAAACCTGATTCTTAAGTGGATATTAGGGGCACTTGGTGTGTTCGTAGTTGCGGTTATGGTGATGTCAATCCTGCATCAGAGAGAGCAGACCGAACTCCATCGGGAGATCATTCGGAATGCTCCTCCGGTGCGGGCGCTCAATCTTGATTGGGACAATGAACTACAGCGGGTATACACCTCCATGTTGATTCGCATCTCGACGGAACAAGAGCGGTACCACAAAGCAACTGGGCGCTATGCCACGGACTGTGAGGATCTCGGGCTCAACTTCTGCGGGTTCTCCCAGCAAGCTCAGACAGCCGACGGAGTCTATTCTCCGTCTCCTCACGAGGCCATATCGCCTGAGGCCATTGTTCTAACACGAATCGCGAGTATCACTAGTGCGGCGGTGATGGGGTGGGAGGCTGCAATCGTGGGAGGAGTGACAGAGGGAGGCCGCTACAGAGGTGCTGTGGCCTGCATGAAATCAAGCGACCACACGCCAACTGGGGAGCGGTTTGACTGCATTTCCGACCTCGCGCAACTACCGCAAGCGGTGTCCCGGGCACTATGCAGCGAGTTTAAGGCATCGGGCAAGGTGCAATACAATGCAGGTAGCGTGCGTTCCGCATTGCTGGACCGCCTCTGCATAAAAAGCGACTCGATAGGTGATGTCGCAGCATCAGAGGCAGATGACACCCCTGCAACGGTCCAGGCCGACGAGTTGTTGGACCCGGAAAGTGCTAGGCACGTGAGGCCAGGCGAATTGGAAGATGCCGCAACGAGTCGCACGACCGACGAACGGTCGTACCCAATCGTCGTCGAAGGTCTGGAGATCGAGAGCGTGACTCAGATTGAAGTCAGAGGTCGGCCAGGCTTTCGTGTGATACATCTCCTCGATTGGGGAGGGTCAATAACAGTTGAGTCCTACAGAAATGCGACTCTACCATCCAGCTATTTCGTCATCGACTACCGTCACCCACCGGATACGGCTGTTGCGCGTCGCTGGTTTGATGGATATGCGGTGAACGCTTATGCGGTGATGGAAGAAGATAGTCTCCTGAGTCTCATGCGTCGGCTTGTCTGGTTGACGCGGCGGAACTAGTACACGTGCAGAGTCTGGGTTCTCCTCACTCAGTTCGTGGGAACTCCAAACGCACAGCATCAATGGACTGTGGCTGCCAAATGTTCAGTGGAACACTGGAACTCTGGGCAGGGGGACGCTGGGCGTTGACGAACTGCTTCGGTGCGAGTGCTCTGGACGTGGCTGGCGGGTGTGGCGATGACCTACTTGTGGGTTTGTGGCGGTGCGACGGGTGCCTGCAGATGTAAGGCGGTTGCGATAACGGTATACCGTAATCGCAGAGATGATGTACGAAGTACCATCAGCGCTTGAATTGACTTACGCTATACAGTAAATTTCTTTATGATGCCCATTAGTATTAGAATCAAAGATCTTCGCCGAGCGCTGGGGTGGTCCCAGGCTGAAGTATCGAGGCGTACAGGAATCCGACAGGCCACAATCTCGGCCATCGAAAACGGACAAACAAAGGGTATCGACTTCGACACGCTGGAAGCGTTGGCTGACGTTTTTGAGGTTGACCCGGCACTGCTTATCAAGCGCGAGGAGCGGCCATGACTAGACGAGCACGGGGCACGGGTAGCCTCACCAAGCGCGGTGACGTGTGGTGGATACGGTTCACTGCGGACGGTAAACGCATTGCCGAAACGTCATGTTCAAAGAAACGGGCCGACGCTGTGACGTTGTTGAACCAACGACTCGCCGAGGTGCAAGAGGATCGGTATCAGGGGCCACAGGCGGGGCGGCTGACGTTTGAAGACCTGGCCGCGATGATAACCGACTACTACGACGGCATGAGGTCCGCTGTGCGTGTCTCTCAGGCTCTAAGCCGCCTTCGTGAGCACTTCGGACACTACGCGGCAAAGAACATCACCTACGACAGCCTGAACGCCTACAAACGCAAAAGACGTGACCAGAAAGCCGCTGACGGCACCGTGAAGTATGAACTGTCGATCCTACGGCAGGCGTTCAATGAAGCTCTGACTGCCGGTAAGGTGCGATACGTGCCACCGTTCCCAAAGATCACACTGGAAAACGCACGGACGGAGTTCTTCACCCGTGGCGAGTTCGACGCCTTGGCGGCTGAGTTGCCTCCCAGTCTACGCCCGCCTATCGAGTTCGCGTATTGGACCGGCTGGCGTGTGCGCTCGGAAGTCCTAACCCTGAAGTGGCACCAGGTAGACTTTGACCGGGGGATCGTCAGGTTGGAGCCTGGGAGCACGAAGAACAAAGAGGGTAGGGAGTTCCCGTTCAACGTGTTGCCTGAACTCGAGGAGCTACTCGAGGCTCAACGGGCGCACACCGAAGAGATTGGGCGGAAGATAGGACAGGTTATCCCCGAGGTGTTTCACCGAAACGGCCAACCCATCAAGGACTACACAAAGGCCTGGCGCTCGGCGTGTGAGCGGTCGAAGGTGCTTAGTGCAGACGGGAAGCCTAAACGGCCCCACGACTTCAGGCGCACGGCAGTGCGTAGGCTCGAGAGGGCCGGTGTGTCTCGGTCGGTTGCCATGAAGCTCGTAGGGCACAAGACACAGGCCATGTACGACCGCTACGCGATCACCGCCGAGAGTGATTTGCGGGAGGGTTTGCAGAAGGTTGCCAAGATGCACAAAGAGCCCGCGCACAACATGCACTCGCTAGACGTAAGGCACAGTAAAGGTACAAAATCGGCCTGACGGACCAATTCTTAGGCTGGTCTACACGAAAAAGCCCCGTTTTTCGGGACTTTTCTCTGGTCACTACTCAAGGGCTAACTGTACTGAAGATACACTGGGCTAGAAGAGGCGTCACCCCGCAGTTCGCGAGCCGACGCCACCTTGGCCCCCTAAGTCAGTGATTGGACATGGTTTCTGGCTGCTAAGGTGTTGATGGGTAACACCTTCGACTACAACTAGATTGGGTTTGTGACGTGCGTCGAGTCACCCTTCACCGTGATCGACTAGGACGGGCAGACACAGACCAACACAGAGGATACTCCACCGTCACTGTCAGAGTAGAAGCTCACCTCTTTCAGATTGTTAATCTTGCTCCAGCTCATCACGTGGTTTCGATTCACGTAGGTTGGTTTCTTGGGCGGCAACCCCAGTTTGGATAAGGATTGCTGGTGGAACTTCATGCCGCGCGTGTTGTACAGCTTGATCCAGCTCGCTCGCCCGTCGGTGTACACCACCTCAACACTGCCGCGTCTGTACAAGGTCTTTCTGTGCTGGCTCACGACTGATCCGCGCTTCTGTTCAGGCCGCCCCAGAATTTTCTCCACCTCTTCCGGAGGTTGGTTGGCCAACGCGGGCACATTGAGCAAGAGTTGCGGAAGTGCCATATGTGTAATCATGTCTTATCCCCGTCGCATCATCGAGCGTGCAGTATGCGGTATGTATTGTCTTTCCAGGGATCGTAGCCCTGGCTCTATGCCGCTTCGTAGACAGTCAGCACCTGATCTTTGGCGCCATCGAGTGCGGCGACGACCTGTGGGTCGAATTGAGTTCCTGCTCCGTCCTGCAAGATCTCCATAGCCTGCCAATGGTGGCGCCCCGCCCGGTATGGGCGGTCGCTGACGATAGCGTCGTACGCATCGGCCACCGCAACAATGCGGGCTCCGATAGGTATCGTATCTCTGCCATCGTCGTAGCGCCGATGGTGATCAAGCACAATCGGGATTGCATCCTGCAATACCGCCCCCGCAGTGAGTAGCAGCTGCGCGCCCAGTTGCGTGTGTTTGTCCACTCGCGACTTCTCGGCTGGGTCCAGTGTTGCTGCTCGCTGAATCAGTTCGATGACTTCGATCTTGCCGATGTCGTGGAGCAGAGCGGCGATCCAAATATTGTGCGCGTGCTCGGGTGTGAGGCCGAGCCATTTCGCGAGTTCGGTGGAGATGGCAGCGACACGTTCCGAGTGACTCTTGGTATATGCATCGGCCGATTCGATGTACTTGGTCAGGATCGCGATGATGCCCAGATATGCGTCCTGAAGCTGAGCCATCTGCGCCCCGTTCTTCTCCTGAAGTCGGCCGACAATTGCTCCGGTGAGTGTCAGGAAGCTCGACCAAATCAGCAGGTTCCAGAAGCTGGATTCAGCGTTTGCCGTGGCCCTGCCATTACCATGCACCAACGTCGTATACACCACGAAACCGGTTGCCAAAAGGGCGGCGAACATTGCTTGCCTAGTACCCAAGTAGAATCCGGCTAGGAGTACGGGGATGAAGTAGAACAGTAGGAAGGCAAACTTGTGGACGACGAAGAAGTCAATGAACAGAATGCTGCCGAGAAGCACCAGTACCAGAACGGCTTCGAAGTGCTGAAACAGCCGTGTCTTGACACTTGCAAGCAAGTCTGCGCCTTGCCGGTGCCCGGTGAAACCGGATTCCAAACCGCTGCGTCCCGGTGCTGGAACATTCGCCACCGAAGGGGTGGTCAAGAGCCCTCCGAGATCCTGCATCTGCGTCACACGTGCCTGGTGCATGACACCTTCCCTCT
>JBDGYW010000571.1:0-4688 GCA_039588935.1 Gemmatimonadota bacterium
ATGGTAGCCCGCGCGGCGTTCGACGCGGCCGGTGACTCTACGCGTTTCCCTGAACTGCACTCTGAAGAAGACCTCGCATCGTGGACTCCGCTCAAGCTCTACCAATCGGCCTGGTTTGATAGAGCGTCCACAACACTGGAACTGCCAACTGGCGCGCTTGAGCCAAGGTCGGGCCGTACATACCAGCAGATCGCGATGGCGAGTCGCAGCCGACACAGATCGCAGGATATGGGCCGGCTGCAGCCGATCGGGCCGGCGGCGACACGTCTGCATCTCTTGGAAGACCGAACCGGTGCGGTTGGCGAGGGCGGTGAAGGTGACGATCTCTTCCTCGGCGTACCGTCTGAGGCCGGCTGGTTGGAGAAGCTTGCCGACTCACTTCGCAACGCGATCAATGCAAGCAGCCTCTCGGTCGCGGTCGAGCCCATCGCCGAGGCATTGGATATTGGAGTGAGAAAAGCAATCCTGCCAGCGCGGCGCCGGATGCTGGCTGAGGCGATGGGGATCGCGGCCGGCTTGATGATAGATGCGCGGGCGGATTCTGAGGAGTTAATACCGGGTCAACCTGTTGAAGTGATCGTCGGACTCCACAACGGTGGGCCATTCGATGTTGTTGTACAAGACGTGGTTGTTCGGACTCCGGAAGGTTGGCGAACCAACTCTCTCGGTGGTGGTTCCGACCAACTCAGTGCCGACGCTCTGCAAGAACGCCGGTTTGTCGTGATCGCAGATCCCGCCGAAAGCCCGACTCAGCCTTATTTCCTGGAGCGTCCGCTCATCGGTGGTTTGTACGATTGGAGCTTGGTGCAGGCAGATGTACGTGGACTTCCGCTCCAACCACCACAGGTACGGGTCGTGCTCAGACTGCGTATCCTCGGGGCTTCGTTCAGCCTCGAACGGGAAGTGACGTATCGGCACAACGACCAGGCGGTCGGTGAGCTGCGGCTGCCGGTGCGTGTAGTACCGCAGATTGATGTCAAGCTCGAGCCTGCCGGACTCATATGGCCGTCAGGTGATTCAAGCGATCGGACGTTTGTTGTCACGTTGGTCAACAACGGAGAAGGCGCCGTATCGGGGGTGGTCGGTCTTGAATCAGAGGGATTGGCTGTATCAGACGCTGTGCCGTACAGCTTCGCGCACGCCAGGGAGTCGCGCGTGGTCCGGTTCAGCATAAGCAAACCGGCTAGCCTCGATAAGGCGCATGTGCAGGTGCGGGCAAGGGCACGCGCAAGCGACGGCCGAGTGTTCGACAGAGGTGTGGTGACTGTGTCGTACCCTCACATCCGCCCTTCGTCGATGGTCATCGACGCGGTATCCGACGTGCGGATTGGGCCCATCCAGCTCCCCCGGCAGCAGGAGATCGGGTATGTGCGTGGCGCGGCCGACAGGGTCCCCGAGGCTCTTGCACAATTCGGACTCGCGATGGAACTGCTGGACGGTGAGCGGCTGGCCCGGGCTGATCTTTCGCGTTATGACGCGATAGTGGTAGGGAGCCGCGCCTACGAAACAGACACAGCTTTGGTGAATCACAACGACCGCTTGCTTGCGTACGTGGAACGCGGTGGCCATCTGGTCGTCATGTATCAGCAGTATCAGTTCGCCTCAGGCGATTATGCACCGTACGACATTTCGATCTCCCGCCCGCACGATCGTATCACGGACGAGACGGCACCGGTGACTCTTCTCCAACCAGACCATCCCGTCTTCGCCGTCTCGAACCGGATGAATAGCGAGGATTGGGATGGCTGGCCGCAAGAGAGAGGCCTCTACTTCGCCGGAACCTGGGATGAGGCCTACACGCCACTGCTGGAAATGGCCGACCCCGGCAGCGATCCGGTGCGCGGTGGTCTGCTCGTGGCCCGATATGGAGAGGGCACTTACGTCTATACCGGGCTGAGCTTCTTCAGGGCGATTCCGGCAGGGGTCGTGGGAGCGTATAGGTTGTTTCTGAATTTGCTTCAACTGGGGGAGGAGTTGAGGTGATGGGTGGGAGAAGAGGGAGGAGCGTGAGAAGTGAGAGCAATTGCAGAGAGTGCAGCAAGTTTGGTCGGTTTCCCTGCCGCTCTGCAACTCTGCGGCTCTGCACCAAGTCGCTTATTGCCCTCGGTGCGCTTCTTCCGCTCCTCGCGTGCTCCGACGCCCGCACCCCCCTCGTCATCTACTCCCCCCACGGCCGATCTCTACTCACTCTCGCCGAAGAGACATTTGAAGGGGCGAATCCAGGAGTAGACGTCCGTTGGCTCGACATGGGTTCCCAGGATGTACTCGACCGAGTCCGGTCGGAACAGGCCAACCCCCAGGCCGATGTGTGGTACGGTGGACCTTCGATGTTGTTCGGTCAGGCGGCTGCCGAGTCGCTGCTGGTGTCTCACCGGCCGAGTTGGGCGGACGCCATTCCCGAACGGGGACGGGGACCGGGCGACTATTTCTTTGCAGCCTATGAGACGCCCGCTGTGATTGCGTACAACTCTGAGGCTCTTGAACGCTCAGAAGTGCCTCACGACTGGGAAACCGTACTCGAACCGCGCTGGACCGATGAGGTGCTGATCCGCGACCCGTTGGCATCCGGCACAATGCGGTCCATCTTCGGCATGGTTGTGCAGAGAGGATTGAAGGCCACGGGCGACACCGCGGCGGGCTTCGATTGGCTTCGACGGCTCGACGCACAAACTCGCGAGTACGTTCTGAACCCCGCGCTGCTTCATCAGAAGCTCCTACGCCAGGAAGGGACGATCACACTTTGGGGTCTCCCTGACATTCTAACAGAACAGCGAAGAGGCAATCCGTTGGATTACCTCTTGCCGTCGAGCGGCACTCCCGTGATCGAGGATGCCGTTGCGATTGTTCGTGGGACGGAACAGCTCGAGTGGGCGCAGCGCTTCGTTGAATGGGTCGGTTCCCTCGAAGGCCAGTTGCTGGCGGCGAGGCGGGAGTTTCGTTTGCCGGCGCGAACCGATTTACCCGTCGATTCACTTCCAGACTGGGCCCGCGATGTCAAGGCCGAGCTAGTGCCGGAAGAAATGGATTGGGATTTGCTAGGCCGCGTTGGAGCCGACTGGATGTCGTATTGGGACCGACATGTGCGCGGGCACGGCGCGGAGTCCGGACGGCGTTGATGTCGAATTCCTACCTGCATCTGGCCAACCTATCCAAGTACTTCGGAGCTGAGAAGGCGGTCGACGATATCTCCCTGGACGTTGAACGCGGTTCGGTGCTTGCGCTGCTGGGCCCGAGTGGAAGCGGCAAGACGACAACCCTCAGGCTGCTTGCGGGCTTCGAGCAGCCGGATTCTGGCAGGATCCTGGTGGACGGGAAGGATGTCACGAAACAGCCGGCTGTAGAACGGCGCTTCGGCATGGTGTTCCAGCACTATGCTTTGTTTCCCCATCTGACGGCTCAGGAGAACGTCGCGTTTGGTCTGTCGGACAGGAGTCCTGAGGAGCGGCGGCGGAGGATTGCCGAGGTCCTGGCCCTAGTCGACCTCGAGGGGTTTGGAGAACGGGAAGTTACGGCGCTCTCCGGTGGCCAACAGCAGCGCGTGGCTGTTGCGCGCGCGTTGGCGCCTGAACCTCGTGTCCTCTTGTTGGACGAGCCGCTATCGAATCTCGATCCCGGTTTGCGCGAGCGGACTCGTCGCGAACTGCGCGGCGCGCTAGTCCAGGCGGGCGTTACCACCGTGTTCGTCACCCACGAGCAAGAAGAGGCCTTCGCGTTGGGTGACAGCGTGGCTGTGCTCAGAGATGGCGCGCTCGAACAGTTGGGGTCAGCACGCGAACTCTACGAACGACCCGCCACCGAGTTCGTCGCCACGTTTGTGGGTCGGGCGAGCGTTTTACCGGGCGTGTTCGGTGCCGGTGGCAAAGTGCGCGTGATGGACTCGGTTGAGTGGCCAGCAGACAGCGCCGGGTCGTTCAAGAGTGGCCAGCGCGTCTCTGTTGTAGTGCGGCCGGAAGCCGTCTCTTTCACAGATGGGCCTGGGCTCGAGGGCACTGTGGTCGGATGCCGTTACACAGGCGCTCGGGCCTTCTTCACGGTCGCGGTCGGTGATTTCTCCGTTGAGGTAGAGGCTCCGGTCGACTCGGCTGAAGTTGGCGGCGCGGTGTACTTGACAGCTATTCACGCGCGTTGCTACCCAGAGGACGGTTGAGCAAGCAACGACCCAGCGGGCTGCTGCTCACGCTCCTGCTCGTCTGGATCGTGGCATTCCCGATCGCCTTGGTGGTCGTCGGGTCTGTGACGGGTGAGGCCGGGTGGACATTCGAGTACCTGGCCACGTTCGCCGGAGAGCGCCAAGAGTGGGGCGCTCTGTGGAACAGTCTGTGGATCTCGGTTGCGAGTGTTGTATTAGCGGGCAGCATAGGAGTTCCTCTCGCATTTGTATTCGAGCGGCTCGATTTTCCGGGGCGCCGAGTGCTCGGTGCGCTGGTCGCCCTACCGGCCGTTCTACCACCACTGGTCGGCGTTATCGCGTTCATGTTTCTGTATGGCGAGAGCGGCTTCGTTGCGCGGGCCGTGAGGGTGTTGCTGCGTCTCTCCGAAGACCCATGGCGGCTGCGCGGCTGGGGCGCGATCCTACTTGTCCATGCCTACTCGATGTACGTGTACTTCTACCTCTTCGCCCGGGCCGGACTGGCGAAGATCGATTCATCCATGATCGAGGCAGCCCACTCGCTGGGGCACGGTGCTCG